>CP053449.1:300000-427500 GCA_013285465.1 Pseudomonadota bacterium | reverse complement strand
GCTGGATCTGGATCATAAAGCCTATGACCTGCCGACCGCTTTGTCCGGCGGCGAGAGACAGGCGGTATCGCTGGCACGCGGTGTTGTCCACCGTCCGCTGCTGATTCTCGCTGATGAGCCGACCGCGCATATCGATAACGAATCCAGTAAACGCATCCTGCGCCTGTTATCCGAACTGAACAAGCTGGGCACAACCGTTATGATGGCCACGCATGACCGCTGGATTCTCGAATCATGGCCGCGCCCCGCACTGCATCTTGAAGGCGGGAAAATCATGCAGATCCCCTCCCGCGAGGTTTTCGCCGCGCCCGATTCTTACGACAACCTATCCTCCGCCGCCTGATTCACTCCGAAGGAAAACAAAGATGACTGCAAAACAGACAGAGACCGCCGCACCGAATCCAAAAAAGATTCCCGTCTATCCGGAGAATCTGATGCCGGTTGCCAATGATCCGCGCGTTTTATCGCCTGCACCGCGCATGGCCGGATTCGTTTTGCTGATTTTTCTGATTGCCGGTCTGTGGCAGCATGTCCATATATCGGTTGTTGAAAAACAGGACAGACTATCCGGCATTTACACATTGGCCTTTTTCAAATCGGAGCAAGATACGCGGACGCCGCAGGAGCAGGCTGATGAGGCACTTGATACGCTGCGCAATATTCCCGGTATTTTAAAAGCCGCGCTTTTGGATGCCCGCAGCATACCTGCTTTTCAGGAAACTGATGCAAAAACCGCCCTGCCCGCACTGGTGCAGATCAAAATCGCAGCCTCAGGCGAGACTGTCTTCTTACAAAAAATGAGCGAACTGGCGGAACATTTTCCGGCCGCGCAATTGCGTGACCACAGCCACGATACGCAGGTCACCGCCCTGAAAACCCGCTATGCCCGTTTTCTAATGATTCTGAATATCAGCGCCGTCATTGCCGCCGCGCTGATTGTTGCCGCCATGCTGGCCGCCGCACCGAAATGGCTGCGCCCGCAACAAGAGACAATCGCGCTGCTGCGCGTGCTGGGTGCCGAAGACAAAATGATTCTGTATGTCTTCAGCCGCCATACATTGCGTAATATTTTAAAAGGTCTGACAATGGGCGCCGCACTGGTCGCCGGTTTGTTCCTGATTCCCGCCTATTTGCTCGGTCTGTTCGGGCTGCTGCCCGCCGCTGTCAAAATCGACCCGGTCATGCTCGGTCTCATTCTTGCTTTCGGTCTGGGGCTGCTATACATTGCAGCAAGACTGCGCACGAAGAATATTCTGCGCCAGCAGATTTGGAACGCCGCATAAGCCGCTTAAAAAGAACGGGTTGATTTTTCTCCATCATGACAGACCGCATCCGCTCGCTTGCCTTTAATATCCTGTTTTTCTCAGGATCGTTGTTTTTCAGCATCACGCTGCTGTGGACGCTGCTGCTGCCGCGCGAGAAAAGTGTCGGTATTGTCCGCGGAATCTATTTCGGCTATATGAACTTCATCGAGAAATATATTCTGGGCTTGCATCTTCATGTCGAAGGTTGGGAAAATGTTCCGAAGGACGGTGCTTTTATCGTTGCCTCCAAACACCAGTCGGCTTATGAGACGTTGAAGCTGTGCGAAATTCTCAACGATCCCGCCATCGTGCTGAAACGTGAGCTGACATGGATTCCGATCTGGGGCTGGTATCCGAAAAAAATGGGCATGATCCCGATTGACCGCGGCTCTGCCGCGCAGGCCATGCGGTCTATTATTAAAGGTGCCGAACGCGTCAAAAGCGAAGGCCGCCCCATTTTGATCTTTCCGCAAGGCACACGTGTTGCTCCGGGGGTAAAAGCGGATTACCGCGGCGGCATCGGTAAAATTTACAAAGATGTCGAACTGCCTGTGATTCCCGTAGCGCTGAATTCCGGCCTGTTCTGGGGACGCAATGCCTTTTGGAAAAAATCCGGTACGGTCAGTTTCCGCTTTCTGCCTGCAATCCCGGCCGGGCTGCCGCCGCAGGAAATGATGCAGCAGCTGGAAGCCGTCATTGAAAAAGAAAGCGATGCGCTTTTAAAGCCGGATCGTCAATAAACGTAGTTCATTGAATTGGAAATCAGCAGCGCACCGGAAACACCGATGACAATCCATGTCAGCGCCGTACCGAAGACGCGGCGTTTGGATATTTTGTTCTTTGAAAATAACAGACCGGATGCATGTGACGCCCGCGCAAGAACCAGCGCCCCTCCCAGCAGATGCACAAGATAATCGCTGGTACCGTTCAGCTCCAGCATCACAAACAGGATCAGCGCGATCGGCACATATTCGGCAAAATTACCATGTGCACGCACAGCCTTGGTCAAATCTTCCTTGCCGCCGTCGCCGAATGCAATGCCAAGCTCACGCCGCAGGGTCACGACATGGATTGACAGCATCAGAAACAGCATTGCCAGTAAAGCGCCATAAATTGCAGCTATAAGAACCATTGAACATGTCCTCCCGTTACGTTTTCTCTTCTCCCATATTATAAGCAAGCAATGGCTGAAAAGATAGGCTCTATCAACCGCCCAGCATTTGACATATTTCATATTTTCATATATGATACCCGCCTGATATCATAACGGGAAAAAACGGAATGACGGGTTTCGGGAAAACAACAGCGCTCTCTTTAGCGACGCTTTTCACAGGGCTGGCGGCGGCACCTGCCGTCGCACAAGATATGCCTGTAGATATCAATGATGCGGTTATGGCGGAACTGACCCCGACACAGGTGATGGTGCAGGCATTATCCGACCAGAGCTCTTTGGGAGATAAATTGCAACGCCTTGAAAATGACCGTGACTATTATAAAAATCTGACCGCCCTTGCCGATGAAGCGCGGGAGGAAAACTGGTTTGATGCGCCGTCCACACAGACATTTCTCGCCATTCTGCATACGGTGATGAACCCGCAAGATGTGAATGCCAATGTGCTATTGGGTTTTGACGGAACGGAGCAGGATGCCCGCAACAGTGCCACACTGGATGACAATATCGGTGATTTGATTGCCGCCGCCCGCAATCCCGACAACACGGCTATCAGTGACCCGCTGCTGCGCTTCAAAGCCGTGGCGGGTGAAGTGCGTCATACCGCTTTTGATGATGCGATGGATTATTATGCTTCTTATGCCTTCGATGCCAGCAACATCCATCTGGATCCGACTCCGCGTGAAAAAAAGCTGGCGCGTTACGAAACGGATGAAAACTATGCAGAGGCATGGCGCACCGCCGCCAACGGCACCTATAATGAAGAACGCAACGGCAGTATGTATTACACCAGCTATGCGCATTTATGGGACGCTTATTTTAATCCGGAAATGACATGGGATCTGCTTTCGCAAGTGCCGGATAACGATAATGATGACCAGCCAACGGAATTCCGCAAATGGACTGCCGGTGACGGCCTGCAACGTGACAATAATATTGATGCGCTGCTGCGTGCCCGTGACGAGATACTGCCCGATACGCCGCCGCTGCAGCTGGATAAACGCGCGGCCTTATTTCAGGAAATAGATGACGCGACAATCCGAAATATTGAGGATTTCAAAAAAGGTAAAAAAGCCGGTATTGCAACAGACGGGGATTACCCCTTCAGCGCCGATAATGTCTTTTTGGATTTATCACCGCTGCCGGAAAAACAAGCCCGTTATGAACGCGATGGCAGTTATCAGGAAGCTGCACGGGAATTCGGCAAAAAATTTGCCGCAAGCCCCGATTTTGCCAATATGTATTATACCAGCCTGATCACATTCTGGAGTGCGGCGCTGGATAAAAACATCACATGGGACATGATCAAAAACACCCCCGATGAAGATGATGACAATGACACGCCGAACGAATTTTTCTGGAACAGAGTGTCTGACAATAATCTGGACAATAACATGCAATTCATTTTTGAAGCACGTGATGAAATTCTGCCTGATGTGATGCCAGAAAATCTGGAAGAACGCCGCGTGCTGTTCGATCAGGTTATCGAGCGCGCCCGCGAAAAAATCGCCGTGCAATACGCCCCCTGGGACGAATATTACAAAGCGCTGCAAAATGATCCCGCTTATGCCGGAACGCAGAGCAAACAGGAATTTTCCTTTGATGCTTATTATTTGCTGAAGCGCGCCCATACCGATCCGTCCGTCACCGCAGCGGATTTAACCGCCGCCGGATTGACCGCCCGGGATGAAAGCAGCAACAGCCTTGCGCATAATTTCAATATGGTGCTGGAGGCACGCGATGCCTCTGCCGTACCTAGCTATGAAAGCGTCCATACCGCCGCCGGAGAAAAGCTGCAAGCGCAATATAATGACCACACAAAAACCCGCTTTATGCTGTGGGGCGGGCTTGCCGGTCTGCTGTTACTGGGTGGTGCCGGTGCAGGCGGGGCCGTCGGCTATAACCGTTACCGCCGCAAAAATCCGAAACCGAAACCGCATTAACGGCAATTGCCTCTGCTCGGGATTCCACGTAATCTTTCTCTATGAGCAAGGTCAAAGAAAAATATCTTATCGCGCTTGAGAACGGCTTAAAAAAATGGGAAACCCGCCGTGCTATCGGACGCCCGCGTTTCATCCTGCGCGCCTCTCTGCCCTTTATCCTGCTTGTCACCTGTCTTTTTTATCTGGTGTTTTTTTATATCGGAAATTTATTCACCCGTGACGAGGCGATTTTGCTGGCACTTGGTTCCGGCCTGATACTCGGTCCTCTCTTCGGTGCCTATACCTGGCATTGCGCCGAAAGACAGCTTGCCGTTTACAAACAGACAGGTTCCATGGAAGCCGTCTATGACGATATCCGCGCAGGACAGAAAGAAGCGTTAAAGCTGGGCTTTCGTACTGTCGGGCTGGTGCTGCTGATCGGCTTTGCCGTGCTGGGCTATGCCGTCTATAAATGCGCCACGCGCGGCGGTTAGATTCCGTTTACAGCCTCCGGCGCTTCTGCTATAAACATATTCTCTATACACAAAACAGCGCAGAGGAAACCGCCCGATGTCCGCACCGCAGAAATCGCCTAAACAGCCTGCCATACGCCGCTATTTTTTCGATACGGAATTCCATGACAACCCGTCTGATTTCAGCTGCGAGCTGGTCAGCATCGGTATCCTGAATGAAAAAGGCAGTGAATATTACGGCATCTCGAAAGAGTTTAATCTGCATGCCGCCAAACAGGAACCGTGGTTGAAGACCCATGTCATCGACAAACTGGATGCCCCCGATACATGGAAAAGCATCGATGAAATCCGTCAAGGTGTGCTGGATATGTTTGAGCCGGCGGATAAGGTCGAGCTGTGGGCAAGAAACGGTTCCTACGACAATGTTTTGATCTGCCAGCTTTTCGGCGGTATGGGCGAATTTTTTGAAACCCTGAAAAACGAAAAGGGAATCGGCCATGTCGAATTCCGCGACATTAACGAGCTGAAACGCGAAGCCGGAAATCAAGGCCTGCGCCTGCCGCGCCTGCCCGATGATGAGGCGCATATCGCCATCAATGACGCACGGAACGAGCTGAAATGCTATAACTTCCTCCAACAGCTCAGAAAGAAAGCTGCGGAAACGCCGGAAAATCCGACACTGAAACCCCGCGCACCGCGCAAAGGCGGATTTACGCCATGACCAGATCCGTCATACTGATTTCCGTGCTGTTGTTTTTAGGCGCTGCCCTGCCGCAAACGGCGCAGGCCAGTTTCTGGATGGAATGTGATGTAACGGCTGATGTAAAAAAAACGGATCAGGACGGTCTGTATCATATTATCCCGCAAGAGGCTGTCGTCACCGATGGGCATGTTGCCAAAGGCAGCGCCTGTCTGACTGATAAAAAAGGGGAAACGCTGCATGTCAAAATTGACGGTGACAATATCCCCACCGGAGAAAATATCCGTCTGCAATACCGCCATTACAATGCCATGGGGCCGAATGGCGTTGTGGACAGCGAAACATGGACGGCGGTAGAATAATGAGCAATACGGCAAAAATTCTCGTACTGAAAACCGAAGGGCCGGAGGCGCCTGCCGCAGAGGCGGAGCAAATTTCCGCCGAACGCACACTCACAGGCCCGATTGACACCGTGACATGGAATCATTTTATCGGCGAGAATAACCGCCTTTACTGCGGCATCTGGGAAGCCTCTCCGGGCAAGCACAAGGTTGCTTATACGGAATGGGAATTCTGCCAGCTGATCGAAGGTGAAGCCGTGCTGACGGATGAAGACGGCAATGCCGTGCATATCAAAACAGGGGAGGGGTTCATTATCCCGGCCGGTTTCAAAGGGACATGGGAAAGCCTGACGCCTTTAAAAAAGCATTACGTGATTTTGCTTCCGCAAGAACAAAACAAGGATTGAATATTTATGACTGACCTGATCAAAACATCGAAAAAAGACGGCATCCTGACCATCACCATGAACCGTCCCGAAAAAAAGAATGCGCTGACAACAGGCATGTATAGCGACATGGCAAAAGCGATTAAAGATGCGGGCAATGACCCTGATCTGCGTGTCATCCTGATCACCGGATCACAAGACGCTTTTTGCGCCGGAAATGATCTGCTGGATTTTCTGAACAATCCGCCGCAGGATGATTCAAGCCCGGTTCTGCAATTTTTAAAAACCTTGTCCGAAGCGGAGCTGCCCGTCGTCGCAGCAGTAAACGGCACAGCCGTCGGCATCGGCACCACCATGCTGCTGCATTGTGATTTTGTTTATGTTGCGGAAGATTCCACCTTCTCCCTGCCCTTTATCAATCTCGGCCTTGTGCCGGAGGCAGGGTCTTCGATGCTGCTGCCGCGCCTTGCCGGACATCAGCGCGCTGCCGAGCTGTTAATGCTGGGCGAGCCCTTCACGGCAGAAGACGCGAAAGAGGTCGGTTTTGTAAACCGCATCTGCAAAGCGGATGATGTGCTGGATACGGCTATGAAAACAGCAGAGAAACTGGCAAAAAAACCGCAAAACGCTTTGCGCGAAACCAAGGCGCTGATGCGGCAGGATTTTGAATCCGTCGCCGCCCGCATTTCCCGCGAGGCCGATGTGTTCAAGGACTGCCTGACCTCGGAAGAAACCAAAAACGCCATTACGACGTTTTTCGGGCGCAAAAAACCGGGCGCGCCAAAATCAGGCTAAGCTCTTCATTTGATTGGAATGGCACGCATGCGGAGGTGGTGATATCTGCAGGTGCTATATTTATCAATAAAAACTTGACATATCGTTGCAATTTTTACTACTGTTATGAAAGAGTGTTTCAATTTTTCATAACATTCTAATAGAAAATTTCCGTGCGGAAATTGAGGGTCTTGTGTGTAGTGCGCTCCGGCTTTGGCAAGCCGGCGGCGGGTGTTTAAAGACAATGACAAAAAGGCACGGATAAAATGGCACAACCTGACAAAAAGCCCGAAACAGGTGTTTTCGGCAAAATTCGTCACTATTTCAGCAAAACCGGTAAAGCGGAACGCGAAGATTTAAAAACTGCAAAAATTACCATCGGCTCTCCCCCGCCTTCGGTGGAGGGGCTGAAGCGTGCTTTGAATCCGCCGCATGATGATACGGTCACAAATCTGCACGGCTATGAGGTGCATGACCATTTCCGCCCGCTGGAAGATATTGATGCTGCGGAAGTCGGTGACTGGGTTGACCGCCAGAATGAGCGCTTTCAGGAATATATCGCCGGCACGGATGAGGTGCAAAGATCCGCCCGCGATTTTGTTGAAAAAATCCTGAACCGCGAAACCGAAAGCATTCCCGCCAGCTACGGCAAATTCAGCTTTTCCCATTACCATGACGGTGCCTCCAACCATGCTGTTTATCAGGTACGCCCAAAAGGCAAGCCCGATGACGCCCCGCATGTGTTGATTGACCCGAATAAGCTGGATGCCACAGGCAAGACCGCCCTGTCCGGCACCTTCCCCAGCCCGGATGGAAAACGCGTTGCCTATCTATTATCCGAAAACGGCAGTGACGCGAAAACGCTGTATATTCTGGACACCAAAACCGGAAAAAACATCGCCGATAAAATCGACGGTTTCCGTTTCGGCAGTGTGACATGGGATAAAGACGGTAAAGGTTTCCATTACGGCTATCCGATGAATGACGCGCATAAGCGTTCTTTCGTCAAACATCACACAATCGGTGAAGATGTGAAAAATGACAAAATTGTCTTTACCCCCGATGACCGCGAAATGGCCTTTGCCGGTCTGTTCCGTTTGAAAACAAAAAAGAATGAATGGATTAGCACCAGCATCGGTACCGACCCGAAAAACGGGCTTTATTTCCGCAAGGCCGGAACCAATGATGATTTCACAAAACTGATTGATGACGGTGTTGCCGATATCAGCCCGATTGCCGAAATCGGTGATAAAGTCTATGCCATCACAAAACTGGACGCGCCGAAAGGCCGTCTGGTACGTTTTGACCTGAAAAACCCTGCCCCTGAAAACTGGGAAACCGTGATTGCCGAAGATGCGGAAGATACGCTGGACAGCGCCTTTATCCATCAGGGCAAGCTGTTTGTGAATCACAGCCATGATACGGCGGATCAGTTGAAGGTTCATGATCTGGACGGAAAGTTCCAATATGATGTCGCATTGCCGCTGCCTTTGGCGCTGTATGGTATTGCCCAGTTCCAGCCCGAAGACAAAAAGCTGATTTTCAGCATCAGCAATGACCAGCAAAGCGGTAACCGCTATGAATATGATATCGATAAAAACGATTTCAAACTGATCAAACAGAACGACCTGCCTGTTGATCTGACGGATTGCATTGTCGAACGCATTACCGCGACCTCCAAAGACGGGACGAAAGTGCCGATGACCATCATCCGCCATCCCGATGCCAAACTGGACGGCAGTGCCGCCGTGAAGCTTTACGGCTATGGCGGCTTTGATATCTCACTTAATCCGGGTTTCAGCTCCGGCGTTGCCCATTGGGTGAAAAGCGGCGGTATCTATGCCCGTGCCAATCTGCGCGGCGGCGGTGAATACGGGCAGGAATGGTATGATCAGGGACGCTGCGAAAACAAACAGAATGTCTATGATGATCTGATTGCCTGCGCGGAACACCTGATTGAGGAAAAATACACTTCCTCCAAACGTATCGCGATCGAAGGCGGCAGTAACGGCGGGCTATTGACCGCCGCAACAGTGTTGCAACGCCCTGATCTTTTCGGTGCGGTGATCTCTGCTGTGCCCGTTATTGATATGTTCCGTTTCCAGCTGGGAACCTATGGCGCGGCATGGAAATCCGATTACGGCGATCCTGATGTGAAAAAGGATTTCGAAACCGCAGCTGCCTATTCACCGCTGCACAATGTCAAAAAAGACGCGAAATATCCGCCGACCCTGATTAAGACCGGCGACCATGATGACCGCGTTCTGCCCTGGCATGCCTATAAATGGGCAGCAACGATGCAAAGCGAATCCGATGCCGATAACCAGATCTTGTTGCGCGTGTCCAAAAACACCGGTCACGGTGCGGGAAAATCGCAAGAGGATTCACTGATTGAAATCGGCGAGACACATGCCTTTTTGGAAAAGGCGCTTGGCCCGATTAATCAGGAGGAATACAAAGCCTCGCTGAAAAACGTCAAAACGCCTGACAGCAAAATCGCGGGCGGTTTTAACGATCTGGCTGAACGCAGCGTCAAACTCGCGGAGAAAATTACGAAAAAAATTACTCCGGGCATCTTCCGCAAAAAACGCGGCGGCCCCGGCGCATAAGAAATATCGAAGATAAAAGAAAACGCGCTCCCGCTATGCCGGAGCGCGTTTTTCTTTTATCCGTTCATAATCAGGCGGCATCCTGCGCCGTTTTTCCTGCCGATGTTTCGTAAGCTTCCAGCGGCGGACAGGTGCAAACAAGATTGCGGTCACCCGCCGCATTATCAATGCGGGAGACAGGCGGCCAGTATTTATCCTCGGCAATATGCGGCAGCGGGAACGCACCTGTTTCGCGGCTGTAAGGCTTATCCCAGTCTTCCGCCAGCAGATCGGCAAATGTATGCGGCGCATTGGCCAGCGGATTATCATCAACCGCCCAGTCACCGTTTTCCACCTGCGTGATTTCGGCACGGATTTGTGACATTGCCGCAATAAAGCGGTCAAGCTCTTCCTTGCTTTCGCTTTCCGTCGGTTCCACCATCAGCGTATGCGGTACGGGGAAAGACATCGTCGGCGCGTGGAAGCCGAAATCCATTAAGCGCTTGGCAATGCTTTCAACACTGACGCCGATTTCGGTATGAATGCGGCGCGTATCCAGAATGCATTCATGCGCAACAAAACCGCTTTTGCCCGTATACAGAATGCTGTAATGCGCGCTAAGTTTTTTGGCGATGTAATTGGCATTCAAAATCGCCAGCTCGGTCGCACGGCGCAAACCTTCCCCGCCCATCATCACAATATACATCCATGTAATCGACAAAATTCCCGCAGAACCGAAAGGCGCTGCAGAAATAGAGGAGACGGCCTCCGCCCCGCCGATTCCATCTACCACGGCACTGCCGGGCAGGAAGGGGGCAAGATGCGCGGCAACGCCAATCGGACCGACACCCGGTCCGCCGCCGCCATGCGGAATGCAGAAGGTTTTATGCAGGTTCAGATGCGCGACATCCGCACCGAATTTCCCCGGATAGGCCACGCCGACCAGCGCATTCATATTCGCGCCGTCCATATAAACCTGTCCACCGAAATCATGCACGATATCGCAGATATCGACGATACCTTCCTCGAACACGCCATGGGTGGAGGGATAGGTCACCATCAATGCGGCGAGATTATCTTTATGCTTTTCCGCCTTCGCACGCAGATCATCCAGATCGATATTGCCGTTCTGGTCACATTTGACGACAACGACATCCATTCCCGCCATCACCGCACTGGCCGGATTTGTGCCATGAGCGGAGCTGGGAATAAGGCAAATATTGCGGTGCGTCTCACCGCGGCTGTGATGATAGGCGCGAATAGTCAACAGCCCCGCATATTCGCCTTGCGAGCCCGCATTCGGTTGCAGTGACACAGCGGCAAAGCCGGTGATTTTGCACAGCATTTCTTCCAGCCCCGCGATCATCTCGCGGTAACCCTGCGCCTGATCCTGCGGCACAAAGGGGTGCATATCGGAAAATTCCGGCCATGTGACGGGCAGCATTTCCGCCGCCGCATTCAGTTTCATCGTGCAGGAGCCAAGCGGAATCATCGAACGGTTCAGCGCAATATCCTTTTGCTCCAAACGGCGCAGATAGCGCAGCATTTCCGTTTCGGAACGGTATTTACTGAAAACCGGATGAGTCAAAAATGCGGATTGGCGCAATAAATTTTGCGGCAGCAGCGATGGCGCCTCTGCAACAATATCCGGATCCTTATCCGCAATCACAGCGGCAATCAGCGCAATATCCTGCAAATCCGTTTTCTGATCCAGCGTCACACCGATACGTCCGTCACCGAAGCCGCGCAGATTAATGCCGCTTTTTACGCCGCGATCAAGCGCCGCTTTTTCAGCCGCCGCACTGCCCAGATCAAATGTCAGCGTATCGAAAGCATATTGGTTGCTGCTTTTAATATCCTGCTGTTGCAGTGTTTTCGCCAGCAATGCCGTCAAATTGTGAATACGTTTTGCAATACGGGTCAAGCCTTCCGCACCGTGCCAGACAGCATAGAAGCCTGCGATATTGGCAAGCAGCACCTGCGCCGTGCAGATATTGCTGGTTGCCTTTTCACGGCGGATATGCTGTTCGCGTGTTTGCAGCGCCAGACGCAGAGCCGGGCGCCCTTTCGCATCGACAGATACGCCGACAATGCGTCCCGGAACCGAGCGTTTATAGTCATCACGCGTGGCAAAAAATGCGGCATGCGGCCCGCCGAATCCCATCGGTACGCCGAAACGCTGCGCCGAACCGACGACGATATCCGCGCCCCATTCACCGGGCGGCGTCAGCAATGTCAGTGCCAGCAGATCAGCGGCAACAATCACCAGACCGCCCTTGTCATGAACAGCCGCAGTCAGTGTTTTATAATCGATGATTTCCCCTGTGGTATCGGGATATTGCAGCAGCACGGCAAAACCGTCCTTGCTTGCGAAACTTTCCGGCGCACCGATTTCAAGCGTAATGCCCAGAGGTTCGGCACGGGTTTTCAAAACATCAATCGTTTGTGGGTGACAATTTTCATCGACCAGCAAAACATCGCTTTTCGATTTGCCGACGCGGCGCGCCATCGTCATGGCTTCGGCGGCTGCCGTGCCTTCATCCAGCAGAGAGGAATTGGCGATATCCAGCGCTGTCAGATCAATAATCATCTGCTGATAATTCAGCAGCGCCTCGAGACGGCCCTGACTGATTTCCGGCTGATAGGGTGTATAGGCCGTGTACCAGCCCGGATTTTCCAGCACATTACGCAGAATAACCGGCGGCGTCACCGTATCGGTATAACCCATCCCGATGAAGGAGCGCAGCATATTGTTTTTGCCCGCAATGCCGCGCAGTTTTTTCAGCGCCTCATATTCCGACAGCCCCTCCGGCAGATCAAGCGGGGCATCCGCATAGATGGACCCGGGCACAACTTCACGTACCAATACGTCAAGACTGTCAACACCGACAGCTTTCAGCATTTCTTCCGTTTCTGCCGCATCGGGGCCGATATGCCTTGTGTCAAAACTGTCCTGTTTAAGATCCGTGTTGCTGATTGTCATGTCGCCATCGTTCCTAAAGTGAATAAGTTTTCCCACTACCGCCTCCGCCGTCAAATGCCTGCCGATTATCTAGGCGGCAATTTCGTCCAGAAATTCCTGATATTCCGCTTCGTCTTTCAAATCTTCCAACTCGGCTTCATCCGTCATTTTGATTTTAAAGAACCAGCCGTCGCCGATAGGATCTTCGTTCACCAGTGACGGGTTATCGGCCAATGCCTCGTTGACTTCAACGACTTCGCCGGAGACCGGGCTGTAAATTTCGCTGGCGATTTTAACGGATTCGACCACACCGGCCTCGTCACCGCTTTCAAAAGATGCGCCGACTTCCGGCGTTTCGACATAAACGACATCGCCCAGCTGTTTCTGCGCATAATCGGAAATGCCGACCGTGCAGATACCGTCGTCATCAACCAGAATATATTCATGCTCTTCCGTGAAATAAAGCGTACTCATTTTACCTTGTCTCCTCTCCTATCCTTTGGTGATAAAAGGCATTTTAACAACATCACACGGATAGTCTTTTCCGCGCATTTTTGCAAGTATCTTCTGCCCTGCCGCAGCATGGGAGGAAGCCACATAACCCATCGCAATCGGCGCTTCCAAAAGCGGGCTGTAACCGCCGCTGGTGACACTGCCGATCTCCGTACCGTTTTCATCAAAAAGTGCGACACCTTCACGGATCGGCGCCCGCCCTTCGGGGCGCAGACCGATGCGTTTTTTCTCCGTGCCGTTCTTAATCTGCGCAGCAATCACAGCCGCTCCGCAATATCCCGCATCAGCCGTGCGGCGCTGTTTCGGAATAACCCAGAGCAGCCCTGCCTCAACCGGTGTGGTCTCTTCCCAAATATCATGCCCGTAAAGACAAAAGCCTGATTCAAGGCGCAAAGAGTCGCGCGCACCAAGACCGATCGGCCAGACTGTCTGACCGTCTTCCAGTAATGCATTGGCCAGTTTTTCGGCATTACGCTTGGATACGGAGAGCTCGAAACCGTCCTCCCCCGTATAACCGCTGCGGCTGACCAGAATATCTTCCCCTTCAAAAACCGCATATTTCGAGGACATGAAGCCGAGGCCTTTAAAGCTGACTTCGGGAATTGTTCTCTCCAGCACTTCCAGTGCTTTCGGGCCTTGCAGCGCCAGCAGTGCTTTATCTTCCAGCAATTCCACCTGCACCAGATCGCCGATCATTTTTTCAATATAGGCGATATCCTCTTCTTTACGCGACGCGTTCAACACGGCAAAAAGTTTGTTTTCACCCAGACGCGTGACAATCAGATCATCCAGAATGCCGCCTTTATCATTCAGCAGCACCGTATAGCGCATCTTGCCTGTTGCCAGACCGCAAATATCACCGGGAACGATTTTTTCCAGCGCCGCCGCCGGATCACCATTATCGCGGGAGCGGATGATAACCTGCCCCATATGTGACACATCGAACAGCCCCGCATTTTCGCGCACCTGCATATGTTCGGCCTTTACCCCTGCCGCATACTGTACCGGCAAATCATAACCGGCAAAAGGCACCATGCGGGCATCATGATGCTTATGCCACGCCCAAAGCGGCGTTTTCAAAAGCACTTGCTGTTCTTTGATAGAGGCTGTTGCCATGCTCATTCCTTAAAACTCCTGAAATAAAATATCTTCGTTATGCTGCTGCAACCATGCGCCCCAGCTTGCGCCCGCCTAATATATGAATATGCAGATGCGGTACTTCCTGACCGCTATTGACGCCGCAATTGGAAATGATGCGGTAGCCGCTTTCCGCCACGCCTTCCGTGCGGGCAATCTGTCCGACCGCTTTGAAAAATGCCGTTATTTCTTCGGCGGAAGCATTGGCGGTGAAATCATCCATATCCGTATAAGCGGTTTTGGGAATCACCAGAATATGTGTCGGTGCTTGCGGGTGCAGATCACGGAATGCCAAGACATGATCGTCCTCATATACCTTATCGCAAGGGATATCCCCTTTCAAAATTTTGGCGAAAATATTGTTCGGATCATAGGACATGATTACTCCTCCCTGCCTTTAACGCTGTCCATGAGACAAATACCCCACAAATTTAGGCGTATTGACGCATGAAGACAAGGAGATTCCCTTGCGAAAAAAAGAGAAAAACATGGAGAAAAAAATGAGATGCCTAACGGCGTACGGGGGTGATTTTTTTATTCCGGCGGCGGCGCGGTTTTTTCGCCGGAGTCCCGCCCAGAATTTTTGTGAAAATTTTCTGCATATCGCGGAAATTTTCCAGCTGCATATGAGAAAGGCCGAGGTTTTTCGCCTCGGCCACAGTATAATCCAGATTTTCTTGCAGCTCTTTTGCGACATCCATCGGAATATCGGCGGTATAACCCTCCTTATCCGACAGCGGCCGCACTTTGACCCGCAAATCCCCGTCCCGGTCCGTATAGACCTCTGCCGGAACCAAATCTGGGATTGCGAGACGGATCATGGCTGCCCCCTCCGTCTATCTTGTCTGGCCAGGGCGCCGGCCACCTCCTGATGTAAATTTCTGCCTTGCGCGGGATTGTTGCAGCCCGGCCATCAATTTGTCGCCGGTATAGCCCATTTCATTGCGCTGATCCAGATCAACGATACCCATAACAATCAGCGCATCGCCCTTTTCGCCGGGTTTCGCATCGGCATCATTCAAGACTTTCATCGCGCGGTTGCGGGCGGCGGCATAAGTGACGATTTTTTCGCGTCCCTGCCCGTCCAGCAGCGAGATTGTCGTATTCGTGTGTTTTACCTTGCCATCGGCTTGCAGAACAGGTTCAATCACCATCTTGGCCTGTGCTTCGGCCTGATAAGCGTTGCGCAAAGAGGAGCGTTCGCTCGCAATCTCTTTCCCGAGACCGAAATCTTGTGTCCGCCCTTTTTTGTCAACGGCGCCAAATGTCGCACCGAGGCTGGTTTTCTCTTGTACTGCTGCTTCTGCTTCTGCCATTTTAGACCTCTCTTCCACGTTGTCTTCTATTTACCGCGTTTGTTTCCGATGACCTTCATATCAGGGGTTTCAAACGTCGGTTCTTATCAAGCTTTCTAATAGTACTTTATGGTAATAAGGTTAACGAATAGTTTACAGAGAAGGAAAGAGAGGATAATTTTTCACAGAACAAAAACATATATTTTAAATATCTGAATTAAAAGGAAAAATAAATACGCTATTCTGATAAAAACCTGCCGGCTCTTATGAATATATTTTACATAAACATTATCAGATATTTACTTTTCGGCTACATATATCGCCGTTGCGGAATCACAGTGTGACAACACCGCATAAAGATCGGGCAGCGTCAGCGCCACACAGCCCGCCGTCGGCGTTTTTTCGGGCCGCATCAGATGCAGAAAGATCGCACTTCCCCTATCAGGAACGGGCGGGGAATCATTATAGCCCAGCGGCACGACGATATCGTAGACATCATCCTTGCGCCACATCTCCTCATATGATGAGTCGCAAGGCAGCGTCACCAATTGATTATAGGCAGGGTCGACGGGGTCATCGCACCATCCATCCGTTTCTGCGATGACGTGCACAGGCAGAGAGGTCTCGGGCTTTTTCACTTTATCCGCGCGGTAATAAACACAGCGCAGCGCCCATGTACCCAACGGAGTCGCGCCGTCACCCTCGCGCTTTGCCGCAGCGGCAATAACGCCGCCGCGCCCGAGAACACAGTCATAACTTTGTCCGTGAAATTGCAGAATACCGCGTGTCGGATCAGCGGAATCGGGCGTAACCAAAATCAGATTATCACCCATCTTCCGCCTTTCTCTTAAGCAGCCATTGCCTTTTGCATTGCTTCACCCAAACCGGCAGGGCTGTCGGAAACAACGATACCGGCGGCTTTCAGCGCCTCCATCTTCGAAGCCGCATCGCCCTTACCGCCTGCAATAATTGCACCCGCATGTCCCATACGTTTACCGGGAGGCGCCGTCGTACCGGCAATAAATCCGGCCACAGGCTTCTTGCGCGATTGCTGCGACAGGAATTCCGCGGCTTCTTCTTCCGCCGTGCCGCCGATTTCACCGATCATCAAAATGCCTTCCGTTTCCGGGTCTTCCAGAAACAGTTCCAGCGCATCAATAAAATTGGTGCCGTTAACAGGATCGCCGCCGATACCGATACAAGTCGTCTGGCCAAGGCCGTTTGCCGTTGTCTGGGCAACCGCCTCATAGGTCAGCGTACCGGAGCGGGAGACAATCCCGATACGTCCGCGTTTGTGGATATGGCCCGGCATAATACCGATTTTACATTCGCCCGGTGTGATAATACCGGGGCAGTTCGGCCCGATCAGCCGTGTTGCCGAACCTTCCAGCGCGCGTTTGACCCGCACCATATCCGTAACCGGAATACCCTCGGTAATGCAGACGGCCAATGCGATTTCCGCATCGACAGCCTCCAAAATCGCATCGGCTGCGAAGGGCGGCGGCACATAAATAACACTGACCGAGGCACCGGTTGCTTTCACGGCTTCTTCCACCGTGTCAAAAACCGGTAGACCCAGATGCTGTTGCCCGCCTTTGCCCGGCGTCACACCGCCAACCATTTGCGTTCCGTAGGCGATCGCCTGTTCGGAGTGGAAGGTGCCTTGCGCTCCGGTAAAGCCCTGACAAATCACTTTTGTATTTTTATCGACAAGTACTGACATTAAGCTGCATCCTCTCTGACCGCGTGAACGACCTTTTGCGCCGCATCGGCAAGGTTATCGGCTGTGATGATATTCAGCCCCGATTTACGCAGAATTTCTTTTCCTTTATCCACATTCGTGCCTTCCAGACGCACGACCAGCGGCATTGTCAGCCCCATTTCGCGCGTTGCGGCAACAATCCCGTCGGCAATAATGTCACAACGCATAATGCCGCCGAAGATATTCACCAGAATACCTTCAACATTCGGATCGGATAAAATCAGTTTAAAGGCTTCGGTGACGCGTTCTTTATCCGCGCCGCCGCCGACATCCAGAAAATTGGCCGGTTCGCCGCCATAGAGCTTGATGATATCCATCGTCGCCATTGCCAGACCGGCACCATTAACAAGACAGCCGATATTTCCGGCCAGCTTGACATAGCTGAGCTCAAGATCTTTCGCCTTGCGTTCTGCCGGGTCTTCTTCCGACTCGTCACGCAGCTCTTCGATATCTTTATGGCGGAACAGCGCGTTATCATCAAAATTCAGCTTACAGTCCAGCGGAATGACATCATTTTCTTTTGTGACAACCAGCGGGTTAATCTCCAGAATGGAGGCATCCAGTTCCACAAAAGCATTATAAAGCGCACCAACCAGTTTCTGTGCCTGTTTGACCTGCTCCCCTTGCAAACCCAGACCAAAAGCCAGCTTGCGGCCATGAAAAGGCTGGATACCCGTTGCCGGGTCAACAGCGATTTTCAGGATTTTCTCGGGTGTTTTTTCCGCCACTTCCTCAATATCCATGCCGCCTTCGGTCGAAGCCATGATGGTAATGCGTGCGGTTGCACGGTCCACCAGCAGACCCAGATACAGTTCACGGTCGATATTGCAGCCTTCCTCGATATAAACGCGCATCACTTCCTTGCCCTCGGGCCCGGTCTGATGCGTCACCAGCTGCATCCCGATCATTTTATCGGCTTCGGTGCGGACATCATCCAGCGTCTTCACGACTTTGACGCCGCCGCCTTTGCCGCGCCCGCCCGCATGAATTTGCGCTTTGACGACATAGACATCGCTGTCCAGTTTTTCAGCGACCTTAACCGCCTCTTCCGCCGTATAGGCAACGCCGCCGGCCGGCACGGTAATTCCGCGCGCGCGCAGCAGTTCCTTGGCCTGATATTCATGGATATTCATATGATTTTCCGTTCCTTTATTTCTATTGATAACACACCGCAAGAATCAGGCGTTAAGCATAGCACCGCGCAAAATCTACCGCAAATTTTTCATGCCGCAAATCGCCGTAGTTTTCATGCAAAACAATACCGGCTTAAGTGACTGTATTGTTGTACAAAAATCCTCCACCCCTTGACTATTTGCCATAATAAATATATTGTAACACTTTGATAAAATAACAATTGCGATTGCGAGAGAAAAATTATGTCCGGATCAAACAACCATCCCGTAAGGGGCGCCGTCGGGAAAGTCTTCAGATCAAAAGCCGGCTCCCTTGCCGCCACACTGTCACTGGCCCTTCCGGCCATGGTTCTGACCTACCCTTTGATGCTGCCGGTCCCCGATGATGACCGCGGCGAAAATTACGAAGACTCTGCCGCATATTTCGATGCCGCCTTCCAAACGCTGGAAGAGCAGAAACAGACGCTGGACGCCGCCAATAAAGAACTGTCTTTTGCCAATCAGAATGACAGCGACACATATCAAAACATGCTGGCAAAACATAATACCTTGCAGAAAAGCTTCCATGCAGGCACACAGAAATTTATCAAAGAGGTTCATTTCGACGGTAATCTGTCTGAAGAAGACGTATTGGACTACATGGATGATCTGGAAGACGATATTATCGACCCGGAAGTGATCGGCTATCAGGGCTTCGAAGCCGGCATGCAAAATGAAACCGATGCCTATGCCGTTTTGCGCGAATGCCGCGCAAAAAGCAACGGTGATCTGGATAAGTTGCAAAGCCTGATGGCGGAAGAAAGCGCCGATCTGAACGAAAACTCTATTTATCTCGGCTTGGTATTCGGCCTGCTGTTGAACATTTTCGGATTTGACAAACGCCTGCGCAAAGGCGCAGAGAGCGAAGGCTTCCGCAACTGGGAAAAAGGCCGTTCAAAAACACCTTTCAGCCCGCCGACTCCAAAACATTAATATCGGCCTTAAGGTTTGCGCTGCGTTTTGCGGCGGCGCTTCGCAGCGGCCGGTGCAGGCTGCGCATCATCATTGGCGGGGGCATAGCCTGATGCCGCCGGATCAATATGGCCGTAACCGACCAGATCCTTAAAATGCTTCAGCGCCGGATCTTTCTTATCTTTACCGATTTCGGGAATTTTCGCCCCCTCCATAAAGCGGTCAATAAAGCGCCGCGCCACAACGGCTTTGCGGGCGTTGCCGTGATACAGGCCGTGTGCGGCTTCCTCACACAGCAGTGCCGCCGACAATGTGTCAGACATCAGATCCAGCAAATTACGCCCGAAAACCTCGCCATCCTGCGGGTTCTTCCGCAAATAGGTCAGCGCATTTTTGCATTTTTTCTGTGCGGATTTCAGCGCCTCTTGCTCATATTTCATCACATCGGGCATGGCATCGGCAATGGCGGTGATTTTATTCAAAAAGACCTCGTCCCCGTTTTCCCGTCCGGCAACCATGCGCAGTAGTTCCAGCGCCTGAATATTGGCGGGGCCTTCCCATACCGGCAGAACCATCGTATCGCGGAACAGCCGTGCTGTCGGGAATTCCTCGGTATAGCCGTTACCGCCGACCATTTCGATGGCGTTCTTGCCCGCCTGAATGGCATATTCTGCGGTTTTGTATTTTGCCAGCGCCGTAGAAATACGCAGCCATGAACGGTTTGCATCATCTTCCAGCGCATCATCAAAACTGCGGGCGGCCTCGAAAGCCAGCGCCGTTCCGGCCTCCAATGTTGTCAGCGTATTCAAAAGCTGTTCCTGCACCATCGGATAATTATCAATGGTTTTTCCGAAAGCTTCGCGGTGTTCCGCCCAGCTGATCTGCTCCAGAAAGGCGCGGCGATGTGCACCGGCAGCACCGACGGCATTATGGATGCGGCTGTATTCCAAGGCTTCCATCATAATTTTCAGTCCGTGCGGCGGCGGGACGATTTCAATCGCCTCTGTATCCACCAGATCAATTTCTCCGGTTGCCAGACCTTTTGTGCCCAGCTTGTCTTTCAGGCGGCGGATATGATAGCTGTTTTCCGAGCCATCCTCCAGATGGCTGGGGATAAGATACAGCCCCAGACCTTTACTGCCTTCCGGCGCATCTTCGGGGCGTGCGGTCGCCAGCGCCAGACCCGATGTCGCATTACTGGTAAACCATTTCAGCCCGTTCAGTTTCACTTTGCCGTCTTTATCGGTTTTGCCAGCCCGTGTTGTTGTCGCGCCGACATCGGAGCCACCATGCAGCTCCGTCGCCCATGTTCCGCCGGTTTTTGTGAAACCGTCCATACGGGTCAGTTCCGGAAGATATTTTTCGCGCACCGCGTCAGGGGCGAAATGTTCCAGCACATATGCAACTGCGCCTGTCATTGTGACGGGGCAATGCACGGAAATATCGGCTTCCGAAAGCATATATCCCATCGTGAAGGACAAAAGATGCGGCGACGGGTCATCTCCGAAAGCAAGACCGACCGCGCCTTTTTTATAGGCTTCCTGATGTTCCTGTTCGTAAAGCGGGTTAAAAATCACACGGCCTGTGCGTTCGCCTTTTTTATTATAAGTCTCGAGCTTTGGCGGTGCATGGCGGTCACTGTATTCGGCCTGCTTATCCAGCCTGTCGCCGACCCATTCGCCAAAATCAGAGAGCCTCTTCTTATGGTCTTTCAAAAGATCAGGCGCAATGCGCTCCAGAATATCCTGCAGATTACGGTCATTGTCGAAAAAATTACTGCCGCGTGTTTCGGGGGGATAATTTTGCGGTGTGCGGGGAGAATTCGCTGTCATGGCGTGGCCTCACTTCCTTTAAAAATAAAGACGAGATATATCACAAAGCCGCCTGCGGGACAATCCCGCGCGGTTTCAACACACACACTGCTCTATTTTAAAGACGTTTCGTTTTTCTGCGATGCCACATGTTTTTTGTGGTATCGCGCACAGGCATCGGATAAGGCCTTGCACAGATCACCGCCTGCACCGCCTGCAAAATTTTTACCCTTCATATCCTTGGCCAGAATAGCGGTCAGCGTTCTATGATGAGCCATAACAATTTCCATCGCATCACTATCGGGTTTTTCAACCGTTTCCATGAAATTGATCAGCACATCACAGATTTTTGATACCAGCGGATATTGGAACATGCCGCCCTGTGCCCGCAGCTGCATTGCCGGGAAGAACAATTTTTCAATCGCTCTTTCCCCCTCCACTTTGCCGGTCTCAATCTCGGTTATGATTGTTTGCAGCTCATCCAGCAGTTCCTGCGCAATCGGCGTAAAGTCAATATCGTTATGTTCGATCAGATCTTGCGCTTTTTCGATTTTCTTTTTATCAAAGCCGCCATGACCGACTTTCTTTTTCAGCACATTGGGCGGAACGATTTTTTCCGCACGGCGCAATTTTGTTTGGTTGGAAATACCCGCCATCGTGACGACACCTTAAATCTTTCATAAATATATGTGCAGTGATATAGCAACGTCACCGCACAGCCGCTTGCGACTCAGTTTTGTAAATCACTTTTATCTTACCATTGTAAACCATATTCTATAGACTGCAAGTGCAACTATTCAATTGATTTAAATCAAGAAAAATGCGTTAAATGAGAAAAATATTTCCTTATGTAAAAACTCATGCTATAATAAAAATCTAACATATTTTTAAGTTTATATTCGGTTTGCAACATTACGGAGTATTTCGCCGATCATGGCATATGAATTAGATACAGTTAAAGTTCTTGTTGTCGAAAGTTCAACCCCTTTATTTCAACTTTTCCAAGGTGTTCTACGTCTTCTGGGCGTGCCGGAGATCAATGTTTTTCCGGCCTATTCCAAACAGGAAGGGTTCGAGAAATTTGTCCGCGGAAACCATGATCTGCTGATTATTGACTGGATGGGCGTTCCCGATCAGGGCATTCAGCTGGTGCGGGAAATCCGTACCAATCCGCGCTCTCCCAATCCTTTTGTGCCCATTTTGATGACGGCAGGATCCGGCCATGAACGGCGCGTCTTCCTGTCGCGCGATAACGGCGTTTCCGATTATCTGGTGAAACCTTTTTCCGCCAAAGATCTGGCATCGCGGATTGAACGGCTGATTGAAAAACCGCGCCCCTTTGTGCATTTCACGGATGAGGAAGGCAATCTTGGCTATGTCGGTCCTGACAGACGTCTTAAAGAAAAGCCGTTTGAAGGCTATGACCGCCGTATGGTGATGAGCCCGACGACCTCCGCCGCGCAACAGCGGCAACAACAACAAAACTAAACTGCCGTAAAAGCGTCAACCGCTTCAAGATTTACAAGCAGTTCCGCACGTTTTTTTGCGGCTTCTTCATCATCGCCCCAATTTTCAGCCTGATAGAGTTCTTCAACCAGTGCCGCCTCATGCGCCGCCGCCGGCGTGATCCATTTCTTTGCCAGCGCATAACCCAGAACCGCCGATCCCAATAGCGGCACCGCCGCCTGCACGGCTGTCAGGGTGATACCATCCTCTTTCCGCAGCACGGCTTCAAATGCCGCCATTTCATCCGCGCCATTTGCCGCACCCGTGATCTCTGTCACGGTTTTTAGCGTGATGCCTGTTTTCGCTGTAAATTCCTGCATAAGCGGCTGCCATAGTTTTTGCTGTTTTTTTTGCAAATCCGCAGGATGCGGTACAGGATAGCAAATCAGCTCCGTCTCGATATATGGCAGTAGCTCGGCAATAATACCGTCTTTTTCGTCTTCCGCCTTATCGGCATAAGTATAGGACAGTTGCGTGATCCGCATATCATGGATATTGATTGTCTCTTTTTGCGCATCCCATTCTGCGGCGACTTTTGCAGCAAGGCCTTCATACGGCAACAGCAATATTTTACGCAGCGGCGTTTTGACCGGCCTTCCGTCCAGAAAAACACCATATCCGCCGGGTTCTTTTTCCAGCGTGACGGATTTATAAAAACGTTTCATTGCCCTGCCGCCTTCTCACCTTCCAGTAACGCCGCACAGAAATCTTTCCCTGCCGGCGCCACAGGCATTTCGCCAAGATTGCTGCCTGTCAGCATGCCGCCCAGCTTCATAATCATACCTGTTGTTTCCGGTGCGATTTCAGGGGATTCCCATGGGCCTGTGATACGCAAAGGTGCGGCTAGGTTCATCGCCCCTTCCTGTTTCTGTTTGGGCTGCGGATAAAAAGTCAAATCATAGCTTTGCGCAATCAGATTGATACTGCCGCGCCCGTGAATGACGGTCTTCTCCGTATCCAGCACCATCGGCCCGGTGGCAATACCGTCCGCAACCGTAAAGACCCCGACCGCACAGGAAAATGGCGTATTTTTTCCGATTGTCGTATTTTGCAATGCCGTCACCAGATCCCCTGACCACAGATCAATCACATTTCCCTGAATACTGCCCTCTCCCGCACGGATCACGACTTTTCCCGTCAAAGCTCCCGGCGCGGCATAAGCGGCGGACAGATCCAGATCAGCATCCAGCTTTCCGTCAACCTCTTCGAAAAACCGCCCGTAATCAACATCCTGCAGCTCTCCCTTCAAATGCAGCACTTCCTCATTATAAGAACATGACCCGGAAAAACTGCCTGCAGCCGCCTTAATCCGTAAGGGCGCAATTTGCAGATGTGCCTGTTCCTCTCCTTCCTGCGCATGCTGCCATAGAATATCCCCGCTCAACTTTCCGGAAAGCGCCTCTCTTACTTCGGGCGAGAGCACGTCCCGCAACTGTTCGGATTTCTCCGCCAGTTTCAGATAATCAATATCCGATAATGTTCCCGTCATCTTCATCTGCTGTTCATCCGCCGTTACCGCACCGGAAAAACCGCCGCCCGCATAGCGTATCTCCAACGGTTTGACGGACATCAGCGTCGTGCCCTCTTCCGTCAGGCCGCTCGTCACCGTCATTTCGGCGTTCAGCACAGCCTCTTCTTCATCCAGAAAAGAGCCGAAATCCACATCAGCGGCAACCGCCTTCATATCAAAACGGTCTTTTTCTATCTGCGCCGTACCGGTAATACCGCCCTTGCCGATACCGATTTCAAACGGATCAACCCGCCATTTTTCCTGTTCATAAACGATATTCAGCTTTGATGTGCCGACAGGTTTTTCATTCACCGAAACCCCGTTCAGTTCCAATGTGACGACGACTTTTTTGATCTGGTCGTGACGGCGGAAAATCGTATAAATATCATGCAGCATCATAACGCCGCTTTCCGCGTGAACCGTGATCTTGTCTTCCTTGCCCGGTCCGATTGTGATATCGCTGAAAATCAGGCGCGGGCTGTTCGGATTAAATCCCGTGTAAATAGGCCCGGCGATCATAACCTTACGCCCCCATTCCCTCTGGCTTTTACTGGCAATCAGTTCGGGCCAGTCATTGAAATTCAGATACAGCAGTAATCCGACATAAGAAAGGCCGGTCAGTACAACCAGCACAATGACCAGACGCAGTAAAATAACACTCATATAACGTAAAAACTGTCCCATATAGCCCCTATAACAGCGCCTCTTCCATGGTGGCATCTTCGGTAAATCCGAATTTTTTACATGTCCGGCGCATATGATCCGGCAAAGGTGCCGTAATATCAAGCGCCCGCTTCCCCAAAACACTTTTCGGCACAATCAGGCGGCGTGCATGCAGATGCAGCGGCGGGTCTTCCTCCTGCATCACATCCTGAAAGCGCTCTTCTTCCTCCAGCGAGGCATATTTTGTATCACCAATCAGCGGGCAACCCATATAAGCCGCATGCACACGGATCTGATGCGTCCGTCCCGTCAGAGGCGAAAACACCACCCATGCCGCGCTGTTTCCCAGACGATCCGCTACCGCATAGACAGTCCGCGAGGATTTGCCGAATTCCGGATCAACTTCCATTGCGTCACCGCCGCGTATGCTTTTCTTGGCGATCGGGGCGACAATCTCGCCTTCTGTTTCCTCCGGCACACCCAGACAAACAGCCCAGTAATATTTCTGCAGCTTATGCCCGCGAAACGCATCACCCAGTTTGCGGGCAACAGCCGCATTTTTTGCAACCAGACAAACGCCCGATGTTTCCAGATCAAGACGGTGGACCAGATGCGGCCGGTCAATTCCTTTTTCCCGCGCATCAGCCGCCAGAATACCGTCCAGATGGCGTTTCTGACGGCTGCCCCCCTGTGAGGCCAGCCCCGCAGGTTTATTGACGGCCAGCACATCATCATCTTCATACAGCACGAATGAGGCCAGCAAGGCGCGATCTTCTTCATCCAGTTTATAGTCTGTTGTTTTGACATTCTTCTTTACGGGGTTGGCGGCCAGCGCATCCAAAGGCGGGATACGCACGGTCTGCCCTGTTTCAAGCCGCGAACCGCTTTTGACCCGCCCGCCATCCACGCGGATTTGTCCGCCGCGCAACAGTTTTTGCAAATGTCCGAATTTCAGATTGGGAAAATGCTGTAAGAACCAGCGATCCAGACGCATACCGTCATCTTTTTCTTCCACAACCCGTGTCTGCACACCTTGATCCGACATATTTTTTTCTTTCTTTTTATTGATCTGCAATCATCCGGCACCACGCATCACGGCATAGCCCAGGAAAACCGCCGCAAGTGAGCCAAAAACCGATAATGCCACATAAGAAACCCCCAGCGCTGAAAACCCAGTCTGAAACATTTTCATGGTTTCAAGAGAGAAGGCCGAAAAGGTTGTAAAACCGCCCAGTAGACCGACAGCAAGAAACAGACGTATATTTTCAGCCTGGACGGTGTTTTCCGGACGCGATAAAAGCCACGCGGCAAATGCCCCCATCACAAAAGAGCCGGCGATATTCACTGCCACCGTACCGAACGGAAAAATCTCGCGATTCATCATCACCGCGCAAATATACCGCAACGCAGCACCGATCGCACCGCCGCATGAGACGGACAGAATTGCTGAAACCGAAAGGGTGCTAAACATTTCAAAAACCTTCTTTTTGATTGTCCGGTACGACAAACCACTATAAGAGCATCTTCGCACAGGATGAAACAAAAACAAACGCCCTAAAACAGGAGAGATACAGCTTACAAAAACCGAGAGAAAGGAAAAATAGAAAAAAACTAGATAAAATTCGTTACAGTTTATATCTGTATCCTAATGAAATTTAATGATTTGTTTGCTGTGTTGGGCTTACAATGGAGGATATGCATTGTCGACTGCATATAGAGGGAATGTGATTCGCATGCTATGTTATGAATGCGGCGCATAAAAACAAGGAAGAGCAAAACCTATGATAAAATTGCCGAAATTATGGACAAAAAACGAAGACGGTGCCGTTGCAATTGAATTTGCACTGGTTGCCGCGCCGTTTTTTATCACCATTATCGGCATTCTGGAATTCTGCCTGTTTTTTGCAACAGGTATGGCGCTTGAAGGTGCGGCACATGATGCCGCCCGTGTGATCCGCACGGGAGAAGCACAAAAATCAGGTGACCCGCTGACCGTTTTTCAAGAGCGGTTGTGCAGTACGATCAGCGTTATTGTTGATTGCGACGGTGTCAGTTATGAAGTCATTGAAATTCCGGAAGACAGCTTTTACAGCGTCGCCGATTACGAACCGCAATTTGACGAAGACGGCAATCTGGTCAGTCAAGGCTTTGCCCCCGGCGGTGTTGAAAGTACGGTACTGGTGCGCCTTGCCTATCGTTACAATTTCATGACGCCCTTGATCGGTCATATTCTGGATAGCGGCCCTGTTGAAAATGTGTACACCCATATGGCCACAGTTGTATTGAGGAACGAACCCTATGCTTTTGAATAGCGCAAAAATAGCGGCAACGCTCATAAAACAGCGTGTGGGGCGATTATGCCGCCGCTGGGCAAAAGACGACCGCGGTAACATCGTGATTGAAACCGCAATGCTGTTTCCGCTTTTGATGACAATGTTGATGGGCTCCTTCGATGCCGGACAGGGCTTGCTGGTAAACAAGAAACTGATTTCCGCTGCGCATATTGCCTCCGACCTGATTGCCCGCGAAAAAACCTTATCGGACGATATGCTGGACGAATTTATTGAAGCAGCACATTTAAGCATGGAGCCTTACGCAATTGACAGTTTTGGTATTGATGTTGTCGGCATCCGCTTTGTCGGTGAAGATGCCACCCCGACAATCCAGTGGCGTGATACATTCGACATGGACCCGGTCGCGAATATTGAAACGCTTTCCGAAGGTCTGGGAAAAGAGAATGAAGGCATTGTCGCGGTGACGGTTGTTTATACCTATCAGCCGCGTTTTTCCAATGTCATTGTTGATCCTATTAATATGCAGGAAACGGCTTTTGTACGCGGACGCGTCTCTTCCTTTGTACAAAGAGAGTAGAACCGTCCTCCCGGGAGATGAATCGCTATGAAGAAAATATTCAAAAATATCCGGTCCATGATCGGCAAATATATCGGCGATACCTCCGGTGCGACGGCTGTGGTCTTTGCTATTGTCATCCCTGTTCTGGTCGCCGCCGTCGGGCTGGCCGTGGATATGGGACAGGCCTATAACGTCAAAAACCGCCTTGGCAATGCCGTGGATAAAGCGGCACTGGCCGTTGCCGGCACCACCGGCGATATTGATGTGCTGGAAGAGCGTATGGAAGCATTCATAGCGGCAAATTATCCTGAAGAAAAAATCGGTACGGCCTTTGATGTGGAAATGGTTATTGATGATCAGGTTGTGACCATCACCGCACATGCCCGCGTTGACACGAAATTTATGCGCCTGTTCGGGAAAGATCAGGTTGAAGTTTACGCTTTTTCCGAGGTCACGCGTGAGCTGTCCGGTCTGGAAGTTGTGCTGGTGCTTGATGTCACCGGCTCTATGGCCGGGTCGAATATCACAGCACTGAAGACGGCCTCCAATGACTTTCTGGAGATTATGTTCGACCGGATCGAAGATGAAGATTACTTAAAAATCGGCCTTGTCCCCTATAGTTCCTCCGTCAATGTCGGCCCCTATGGATGGGGCGAGAATCCGGACGGTACGGAATACGGAACGGCCTTTGTCGTCACACCGGATACCGATGATTATTATGCCGACCCCAGCACTATCACCTATAATACCGGCCAAACCAATCAATGGCATGGCTGTGTGCTGGCGCGCGATTATCCGCTGGACACGGAAGACGAGCCGCCCGTGGAATGGCAGATGTACCGTTATCCCCGCACTTGTTATAGATACGGCTGGCAATGGGTTTCCGGGCAGGGCTGGGTTTATCAATGTACGCAATGGTATAGCGGTAACCCGAATACCAACTGCCCCGCGACACCAGTCGTACCTCTGACCAATAACCGTACGACGCTGGAAGATACAATCAATGCTCTTAACGCACAAGGTCACACATACGGCAATATCGGTATGGCCTGGGGCGGGCGTCTGATTTCACCGGAAGAACCCTTTACCGAAGGGGAGGAATGGGATGATCCGCGCTGGCGTAAAGCGATTGTGATGATGACCGATGGTAATAACACAATGCATCCGACCTATTCCGCCTATGGCAAGACCAGTGAACACAGCATTACACCGTCTGATTTGAATGACCGTTTAGAGGAAACCTGCGAAAACATCAAAGCAAATGGTGTCCGTATCTATACGGTAACCTTCCAATCAGGTATCAGCGCCAGTACCAAGACTTTTTACCGGAACTGTGCCTCGGATGACAGTATGTATTTCGATGCACCGACCAATGATGATCTTGTTGATGTGTTTCAGGAAATCGCCAACCAGCTCAGCAAGCTGCATATCAGTAAATAGGAAAGATTTATTTCGGTTCGGCCAGATCGGCAAAAAGCGGCAGCGACAAGTAACGTTCGGCACAGCTGGGGATAATGACCACAATCTGCTTATTCAGCATATCGCGGCGCGCACCGGTTTCAAATGCCGCCCATAAAGCCGCGCCGCCGGAAATCCCAACGGGAATCCCCTCGGTTTCAATCACTTTGCGCGTCCATTCATAGGCTTTTTCATTACTGACGGTGATGACCTCGTCAACCGCATCCGTATCCAGAATATCCGGCACAAAACCCGGTCCGATACCCTGGATTTTATGCGGGCCGACAGTACCGCCCGATAAAACAGCGCTGTCTGCCGGCTCAACCGCAATCGTCGTAATCTGCGGTTTTTTCGCCTTCAACGCCTGCGAGATACCGGTGATGGTGCCGCCTGTCCCGATTCCCGCAATCAGCACATCGACCTTACCCTCCGTATCCTGCCAGATTTCCTCCGCCGTTGTAACGCGGTGAATTTCAGGATTGGCCGGGTTCTGGAATTGCTGCGGGATAAAGCTGCCGGGAATGTCTTTTGCCAGCTGCTGCGCCTTGTCTATTGCGCCCTTAATTCCCTCTTCCGCAGGGGTTAGATGCAATTCCGCGCCAAACATGCGCAGCAGTTTTCGGCGCTCATATGACATGGTTTCCGGCATCGTCAAAATCAAACGGTAACCGCGCGTCGCACAGATAAAAGCCAGACCGATGCCGGTATTGCCGGAAGTCGGCTCGATAATCACCGTATTCTTTTTAATTTTGCCGTCGCGCTCTCCCGCTTCGATCAAGGCCATCGCCAAGCGATCCTTGACGCTGGAGAGCGGATTGAAAAATTCCAGCTTCGCCAGAATATCGGCATGCACGCCGGTTTCCTTTGTCAGATTAGGCAGGCGCACCAAAGGTGTTGCACCGATCGTATCGGTAATCGAATCATAGATTTTTCCGCGGAATTCCATATATCAAGCCGATTTTGCAACCAGCGTATCGGTTCCGGTCGAACCGAAACCGCCTGCACCGCGCTGGGTTTCATCAAGGTTTTCAACCTCGTTCCAGACGGCGCGCGCATGCGCCGCAATGACCATCTGCGCGATACGCATACCGCGTGTAATCACAAAATCTTCCTTGCCGTGATTAATCAGGATGACCTTAATTTCGCCGCGGTAATCGGCATCAATCGTGCCGGGGCTGTTTAGAACCGTGACCGCATGTTTTGCGGCAAGGCCGGAGCGCGGACGAATTTGCGCTTCGAAACCTTCGGGAAGCGCAATACCAAGTCCGGTCGGTACCAATTGCCATTCCCCTTGTTTCAAAACCAGATCTTCCGTCACGGCGGCTTCCAGATCCATCCCCGCCGAAAGCGGCGTCGCATAATCAGGGCGGTTCAAATCCTTGCCGTGTTCAAACCGCATGATATCAATATTTGTGTCTGTCATACTCGTCTCCTTCGCTTTTAAAACTATTTCAATGCCGCAATAATATGATCGACCAGCTTGGCCGCCACAGCGGATTTTCCCATGCGCGGCCATTGCTCCACCAATGGGGTATCAAGCTGCGGCTTTTTGTTTTTTTCCTGCCCCGCTTTTAGCAGATGCACGGTATTGCTGTCACCCCCGAATGTCTCCGTCCCTGCCGAGACATCATTGGCGACAATCCAGTCACAGCCCTTTTTCGCCAGTTTCGCTGTCGCGCGGGAGACAACATCACCTGTTTCCGCAGCAAAACCGATCAGCAAGGGCGGGCGTTTATTACCCAACCCGGCCAGTGTTTTCAAAATATCGGGATTTTCCTTGAGTTCAATCGCGGGCGGTCCGGCACCATCGCGTTTTTTCATTTTCTGTTCTGCGGTATTGACAGGTGTCCAATCCGCAACCGCCGCCGCGCAAACGGTAATATCACAAGGCAACGCCGCTTCGCAGGCCGCCAGCATTTCCGCCGCTGTTGTGACACGCACAATATTGATACCTGCGGGAATACTCTCATGCGTCGGACCTGTCACCAGCGTTGTTTCCGCCCCCGCCTTGGCCAGCGCCGTTGCAATCGCAATCCCCTGTTTGCCGGAGGAATGATTGCCCAGAAAGCGCACGGGATCCAGCGGTTCATAAGTCGGGCCGCTGGTGACCAGCGCCTTTTTTCCCGAAAGCGCCCCCTTTTGCGCGGCAAGCTGTGCGGAGATTTCCTTGAGAATATCTTCCGGCTCCGCCAGACGGCCTTCACCGGTTTCTCCGCAGGCCATTTCTCCTGCGGCAGGATCGACAAACAAAACGCCGCGCTTTTTCAGTAATGCGATATTATCCTGCGTCGCAGGATGCGCCCACATTTGCGGGTTCATTGCCGGGGCAACCATGACAGGCTTATCTGATGCCAGTAAGACAGTCGCCGCCAGATCATCAGCAAAGCCCTGCGCCATTTTTGCCAGCATATGCGCCGTGGCGGGCGCAACGACAATCAGATCCGCCTCGCGTGACAGGCGGATATGCCCCATCTCGCTTTCATCTTTCAATGAGAACAGATCGGCATAGACCTGATTTTCCGACAAAGCCGCGACAGACAACGGCGTCACAAATTCCGCCCCGCCTTTGGTCAGGATACAGCGCACATCACCTTGCTGCTTTTTTATCAAGCGGATCAGCTCTAAAGCTTTATAGGCGGCAATGCCGCCGCTGATAATCAGTAAAATATTTTTTCCGGCCAGTGTCATTCTCTTCAAGCCTCCTTCAAGCCGCTATGAATAGCCACAATACCGCCCGACATATTGCGGTATCGTGCCTGCGAAAAACCAGCCTTTGTGATGCGCTGCTTCAAATCTTCCTGCGTCGGGAATTTACGGATACTTTCCGCCAAATATTGATAACTTTCCGCATCTTTTGCGACCCATTCCCCCAGTTTCGGAATGATGTGGAAGGAATAGGCATCATAAAGCTTATCCAGCACCGGCAGAACAACATGACTGAATTCCAGACAGAAGAAACGTCCGCCCGGCTTCAACACACGGTGGATATCTTTTAAAGCCGTATCAATGCGGGTCACATTCCGCAATCCGAAGGCAATGGTACAGGTATCAAAACTGTTATCGTCGAAGGGCAGTTTTTCGGCATTCCCCTCCACCCAGTCGATTTCCTTTAAGATACCGCGGTCAATGGCACGGTCGCGACCGACCTCCAGCATTTCCGCGCTGAGATCACAAACCGTCACATGGGCGCGATGCTGTGTTTTTTCAAGATAGCGAAAAGCGATATCGCCCGTGCCGCCTGCCAGATCCAGCAGATGATGATCGGTACGCGGATAAACAATCGACAGAAATTTGCGTTTCCACAAACGGTGCAGCCCGCCTGACATCAGATCATTCATCAAATCATAGCGTGTCGCAACCGAGGAAAATACGTCTTCGACCAGCCGTGTTTTTTCCGTCGCATCCACCTTGCGGTAACCGAACCATTCCGATTCAGGATTTTTCGCCTGTTTTGCCATATGTTTTGCCTTCGATTTATTTTATGATAGTGCTGTCAGTATATAAAGAAACACACGGATATGACAGTCCTAAAAGGCATAAATCAGGGGTAATCCTCAGTAAATGAAACTCTTTAAAGCCATGGCCACAATCAGCAGCTGGACACTGCTTAGCCGTATTGCGGGTTTTATCCGCGATATGCTCACCGCCATCGTGCTGGGTGCGGGGCCGCTGGCGGATGCGTTTTTCGTCGCCTTGAAACTGCCGAATTTTTTCCGGCGCATCACTGCGGAAGGGGCGTTCAGCGCAGCCTTCGTGCCCGTTTTTTCCGGAAAACTTGCCACAGAGGGCAAAGAGGAAGCGCTTAAATTCGCCCGTAACACGCAATCCATGATGCTGTTGATCCTGATCCCTTTCAGTATTCTGATGGTCATCGCCATGCCGTTTGTTATCTATGTGATTGCGCCCGGTTTTGCCGGCGGCAACGGGCGTTATGATCTGGCGGTAGAATTATCGCGCATTACCTTCCCTTATATGGTGCTGATTTCACTCGTTGCCCTGCTGGGCGGGGTGATGAATGCTTTTGACCGTTTTGCGCCTTTTGCCGCTATGCCGCTGTTTTTCAATCTGGCGCTGATCGGCGCGCTGGTTTACACCATGGCGGGAGGAAATGTTCCCAGCGCCGCACATGCGATGGCTTTCGGCGTGATCGGCGCAGGCGTGATGCAGCTGATCTGGATGATCTGGCAATGCGTCCGCATCGGTGCTGGCATCGGGTTGGCCCGTCCGCAGATGAATGGCGACATGAAAAAACTGTTCAAGCTGATGGGACCGGGTATTCTGGGCGCAGGCGTGGCACAGGTTAATTTATTTATTGATATCGTGCTGGCCTCCTTCCTTCCGGCGGGGGCGATTTCTTATCTGTATTATGCCGACCGTCTGTATCAGTTTCCGTTAAGCATTATCGGGATTTCCATCGGTGTTGCCTTACTGCCGATGCTGTCCCGCGCCATCAAATCCGAAAACCATCCCGAAGGACGGGCGCTGTTCGGAGAAGCCCTGACTGTCGGCACGATGCTGGCGCTGCCCGCAACGGCAGGGCTGATTGTACTGGCTGTGCCGATTATCGCGGCACTTTTTGAACATGGCGCCTTTACCGCCGATAACACATTAATGTCCGCACGCGCGTTGCAAGCCTATGCGCTGGCCTTGCCTGCCTTTATCGCCGTAAAAATCCTCAGCAGTGCCTCTTTTGCCGCCGAAGATACCAAAACCCCTGTGCGCTATGCCATTATCGGATCATCGGTAAATATCGCATTAAGCATCGCATTTTTGAAACCGCTGGGACATGTCGGCATTGCCCTGGCCACCGCCTGCGGCGCATGGGTAAATGCTGCACTTTTGACCCGCGCCGTCTTGCACAAAAATCCTGCCGTCACATGGACAACGGCAGAGACAAAACAGCTGTTATCCCTGGCTTTTTGCGCCGGTTTGATGGTCGTGACCCTTATTTTATTGCAGTATGCGGGACTCGCGACTCTGTTTCCAAAAAATGTGATCGGTAAAATTACCCATATGTTTGCGCTGGTTTTCGCCGGAATGAGCGTATATTTTTTCGCCGTCTTCATTACGGGAAATATGCGTCATTTTAAAGGTTTACTGCAAAAACGCGCCTAAACCGCCCTTTCTCATGCTGCTATGCAACATAAGATTTCCTTGATTTTGGCGTTTCTGTCTGGCAAACATACGAACGATATATGTTTGTACATAAAGTTGTACGAATATTATCTTGTGCTGTCCCTTGGATCAACAAGCCACAGCGGTATCAATCATACCAGCAAGGAGTAATAAGGCATGGAATTTTTTACCCACCCTGAATTTGATAACCATGAGCAAGTTGTACTGTTTTCGGACAAAGCGACGGGATTGCGAGCGATTGTCGCGATCCATAACACAAATCTGGGCCCGGCTTTGGGTGGGTGTCGTATGTGGAATTATGCCAGCGACGCGGAGGCACTGACGGATGTGCTGCGCCTGTCCCGCGGTATGACCTACAAAGCGGCGATTACAGGGCTGCCGCTGGGCGGCGGAAAATCCGTCATTATCGGCGATGCCAAAAAAGACAAAACCCCGCAAATGATGCAGGCAATGGGCCGCATGGTTGAAAAGCTGAACGGGCTTTATATTGTCGCGGAAGATGTAAACACCGATGACCAAGACATGGTGAATATCCATCAACACACCGGACATGTTGTCGGCCTGCCGGTCAGCGGTACGGGCACAGCGGGCGGAAACCCGTCCCCGATGACGGCACTGGGCGTTTTCACAGGTCTGAAAACCGCCGTAAAGCACCGTCTGGGCAAAACCTCTGTTGAAGGTGTGCGCGTTGCCGTGCAGGGACTTGGCAATGTCGGCTATAGTCTGTGCGAACGTCTGCATGAAGAAGGCGCCATTCTGACCGTCACCGATATTGACACGGGACGCATTCAAAAAGCCGTTGATCAGCTCGGTGCAACCGCTGTAGGTCTCGATGAAATTTATGACGTTGATGCCGATGTTTTCGCACCTTGCGCGCTGGGCGGTATTATCAATGACAAAACACTCGCCCGTCTGAAAGTTTCAGTCGTCGCAGGCGCCGCCAACAATCAGCTGGAAACAGGCCGTCACGGTGTTGCTCTGAAAGAGAAAAACGTTCTCTATGCACCTGATTACGTGGTCAATGCCGGCGGTTTGATCAATGTTTATTACGAATATCTTGCCCGTATTACCAAAGGCGTGCAGGGCCGTGAAGAAGATGCGATCCGCCATATTTACGCCATCCGCGAAACGCTGGAGGAAATTTTCCTGCGTGCGGAACATGAAAATGTCTGCACTGCCGAAGCTGCTGACCGCGTGGCAGAGAAACGTTTTTTATTCCTGGAGAACGGTCAGGATAAGGCCGCCTGAAAGACAGAAATTTAAGATATTTTTTTTAAAATCCGCCGTCCGTTTTTTACGGGCGGCGTTTTCTTTTCCTGTGATGACAGATAGAAAAAAATACGGTAGTTTAATGCCATGCTTATTAGAAAACTGCCGGAATCCCTGATCAACCAGATTGCTGCGGGCGAAGTCATTGAACGTCCCGCCGCCGCGGTGAAGGAACTTGCCGAAAACGCCATTGATGCCGGCGCGACACAGCTTGATATCGCGCTGCGCGACGGCGGCTTGTCGTCGATTTCCATCCGTGACAACGGTATCGGTATGGATACGGATGATTTGCGGCTTGCCGTTGAACGTCATGCCACATCAAAACTGCCGGACGGGGATTTACTGCATATCGCCTCCCTCGGTTTTCGCGGAGAGGCGCTGGCCTCCATCGGTGCCGTCAGCCGCTTGAAAATCGCCAGCCGCCCGCGCGGAAAAAAGGCGGACGGGCATGAAATTCTGGTTGAAGGCGGGCTGGTACATGATGTCGCGCCATCCGCCTGCCCGGAAGGAACACTCATTGAAGTGCGCGATTTATTTTACGCGACCCCCGCAAGGCTGAAATTCATGAAAACGCCGCCGACCGAGGCGCGCCATGCCCGTGATGCTCTGGAGCGTCTGGCGATGGCTTATCCCGATATCGGCTTTTCTCTGGAACATAACGGCAAAAAAGTCTTTTCCCTGCCGCCGCGCACGGGCGACAATGCCGGTCTGGCAAGATTGTCGGATATTATGGGCGCGGATTTTTCCGAAAATGCCATGCCGGTCTTGCTGGAAAAGGAAGATGCCGTGCTGAAAGGTTTTGCAGGGCTGCCGACTTTGAACCGCTCCAATGCGCAGGCGCAATATCTGTTCGTCAATGGGCGGCCTGTACGCGATAAATTGCTGACCGGCGCAATCCGCGCCGCCTATGCCGATTATCTGGCACGCGACCGCCACCCGGTTCTGTGTTTGTTTATTGATGTGCCGTTCGAGCTGGTGGATGTGAATGTGCATCCGGCCAAATCGGAAGTCAGATTCCGTGACCCGCGCAATATCAGCGGTTTGATTGTGCGCGGATTGCGAAATGCACTCGGCGAAGCACAGCACCGCGCCTCCACAACCGTTGCCGGGCAGGCGCTGGGTTATCTTGCCAAAAGCACCCCTGCGCCGCAAAGCGATAATCTGTGGCAGGGGGAATACAGTCAGCCTTCCGAAAGCTACAGCAATCTGAAGGGCATGTCCGGACATGGTTATCAATATCCGCGCCCGTCATCACAGCCCAATCTGGCAGCCGCAGCCGCAATGCCGCTGGCACCGGCCATGCGTCATACGCAAACGCCGCCCGCCGCAGAAAATGATCTCCGTGAACAGGAAGATTACAGTGAATACCCGCTGGGCGCAGCCTGTGCGCAACTGCACAACACTTATATCGTCGCACAAACGCAAAGCGGCATTGTGATTGTCGATCAGCATGCCGCACATGAACGGCTGGTTTATGAACGTATGAAAAACGAGCTGCAAAAAGGCGCCGTCAAAAGTCAGGGATTGCTGATCCCCGAAATCGTCGAGCTGGACGCAGGCGCGACAGAGCGTCTGCTGGAAAACGCACCGGCTTTTTCACAGCTGGGGCTTGATATTGAAGCCTTCGGCCAAGGTGCGATTGCCGTGCAAGCCACCCCCGCCCTGCTGGGACAGGTCGATTGCAAAAAACTGTTGCGTGATCTGGCTGATGATCTGGACGAACTGGACCAGCCGCTCTCCTTAAAAGAAAGTCTGGAAGAAGTCTGCTCGACCATGGCCTGCCACGGTTCCGTCCGTGCCGGACGCGTGCTGAAAACGGAAGAAATGAATGCGCTTTTGCGCGAAATGGAAGCCACGCCGCATTCCGGTCAATGTAATCATGGACGACCGACCTATGTTGAGCTAAAGTTAAACGATATTGAGAAACTTTTCGGCAGAAGATAAATCATGGCAGAACAAGACAGCAAAAAAAATGCAGATAAAACAGATAAAAACAGCACATCCGGCGCTGTACCGTCCAAACAGGTTTCTGCGGGTGTGGACGAAACCCAAAAGCTGAAAATTATTTATATCTCCTTTGCAGCCTCCTCGGTTTTGATGTTCACACCGATTCAGCCGATTCCGCTGGTTGCCAGCCTCACCATGATCGGCATCGTTCTCCTCTGCTATTTATCGGCAAAATTTGGCAAGAAAACCCCCTTTTCTCCCCATTACAGATGGCTGATCCGTACCTTCTGGATAGGCTTATGGCTTTTCCTGCCGTTCGTCACCATATTGGGTATGGGTATTCTTCTAAAATTTGGTGATAAAGCTGCTTTTGATGCCGTAGAACAAGCGGGCGATGCCGCGCTCCTTCCCAATGATATGGGATTACAGCAGTTTATGGCCGATAACGGCGTTTTGGGACTGATTACCATGTTTACCGGATGGATTAGCTTTGGCGCATGGTGGTTCACACGGATATGGCGCGGCTTTAAAGGCCTGCAATCAGGCTCATCTTTCCAATTTAAAGATGTTACAAGCTGGTGGGTTAGGCCATAAACTCATAATATGCCGCCGCAAATCAGGCGCGAATATCCAGACGCGTCCCAAGAGAGGAAGAAACAGGTGCGCTACGGGCCGCATCGGCAATAATCCCCACAAGCGCCTGCTGCGCTTCGGCATTGGCTTTCAGAACCTCCGTCGCAACGCGAATCTGGAACAATGCCTGTTGTGTGACGACCGGCGCAACGCTCATAGACAACCTCTTTTCCTTTTATTACAACACGTTCTTTTATTATAGCCGAAAAACTTTAAGAATTTCTTGCCCAAAAAAAGCAAGCCGGGCTTGTCGACGACCCCGGCTTCTAAGTATTTTTTTTAGGATCTGGCTTTCCCAGACTTCTTGTTGGAATTATTCCGGGTCTTCATTTCCCTTTCCAATCGGGAAATGAAATGAAGATTCCAGTCCCTATTCTTTAACTGTAACATTTTCATTGACATTTGTCAATGAAAAAAATCAGCGCGCCGGAAAATCCGCCTTGCCACAAAGCAAAAAAAAGGCGATATTTCATAAGAGACTGATTAATTGTTGAAAAAATTTGAGAGCAGGCAAAGCGGCGCCGAAACGATATTGTTTTAAGTAATAGACGCTTTTAGGAACGAATAGCCCATGAAAGTTCAGAAACCTGGACGTATGCGGAGCGATACCAAACGCGCAAAACAGAAGCAGGAAACACGTAAACGCATTTTACGTGCCGCCGCCGCTCTCTTTGATGAAAAGGGCTTTTTTGAAACCAGCCCCACCGATATTGCCAAAGAAGCCGATGTCGCCTATGGCTCGGTCTATGCGCATTTCGATACCAAAGGTGAGATCCTGATTGTTCTGCACCGGGAGTATCTTGAAGAGAAATTTCAAAAAATCAGCGCCCTAAAACGCGAAGGCCGCAGCGCCATCGAACATCTGCTGTATTTCACCGCACAAATCTGGGAGGAAGATACGGGACAGACACTGGCCAATTCCATTGCCTTTATTTCCTATATCTGGGTGCATGGCAAACAAGAAAACGGGCTGTCCCCGCAGGAAATTTACCGGCCTTTTCTCGAGCTCATCATTCCGCTGTTACAGGAGGCGCAAAAAGACGGCGACCTACCCGAAGACCTTGATATCGGCATGAGCCTTGAAATCTCGCTGGCCACTTATCTCGATCTGATGCGTCAGGCATGGTACAATCCTGCGGAAAAAAGCCAGCTATTCCAAAAACTGTTGCTCAATATGGTGCATATTTTCCGCGCCGATCCCGCCATTCTGCAAAAATACGTTCATCAGGAACAGAGTTAGGGCTTCACAAATGCCGCCGGATGAGGCAAGCTTAGTGCAGTTGGAAATCAATCCGTCATTTATATTCAGATAAGGGTTACCGCCGTGTCTTTACATGTTGCTGTCTTAAAAGAACAAAATGAAAATGAGCGCCGTGTCGCCGTCATTCCCGAAACCGTTAAAAAACTGATTGCCGCGGGCTGTTCCGTGACACTGGAAAAAGGTGCCGGCGCAGAGGCCTCTTATACTGACGAGGCATATAAAGAGGCGGGTGCGAAACTCTCCGGCGCAGATGAGGCCGTAAAAAATGCCGATATTCTGCTTTGTGTCGGCGCGCCGCAGGACAGCGTTTTAAAAAAGCTGAAAAAATCCGCATTGGTCATCGGTGCCTTATCGCCTTACAATAATCAGGATATTGTCAAATCCCTTGCGGCAAACAAGCTCTCCGGCTTTGCGATGGAGCTGGTGCCGCGCATAACCCGCGCACAAAGCATGGACATTCTGTCCTCGCAGGCCAATCTGGCCGGATATAAATCCGTGCTGGATGCTGCGGAATATTACACAGGGTCTTTTCCGATGATGATGACGGCGGCCGGGACGGTTCCGCCCGCAAAAGTCTTTATCATGGGCGCCGGTGTTGCCGGATTGCAGGCCATTGCCACCGCCAAACGTCTTGGCGCGGTCGTTTCCGCCACAGATGTCCGCCCTGCCGCGAAAGAACAGGTGCAATCACTGGGCGGCACCTTCATTGCCGTCGAGGATGACGAGTTCAAACAGGCTGAAACCGCCGGCGGTTACGCCAAGGAAATGTCGAAAGACTATCAGAAAAAACAACAGGCACTGGTCGAGGAAACCATCCAGAAACAGGATATCGTCATTACAACGGCCTTAATCCCCGGACGCGCCGCACCGGTTCTGATTACCGAAGAGATGGTGAAATCCATGAAGCCCGGCGCTGTTATTGTTGATCTTGCCGTTGAGCAGGGCGGTAACTGCGCGGCATCGGAAAACGGTAAAGTCGTCGTCAAACACGGCGTTACGATTATCGGGCATAAGAATGTCGCTTCACGCCTTGCCACGGTTTCCTCGGCGCTTTATGCGCGCAACCTCCTGAATTTCGTCAAAATTCTTATTAACGACGACAGTAAAAAACTGGCGATTGACTGGGATGATGACATTATCAAAGGCACGGCACTGACCAAAGAAGGCGCGGTTATTCACCCGCTTTTCGGTAAGACAACATCTGCCGCCAAGAAAAAAACGACGGCGAAAAAAGCGCCCGCAAAAAAAGCCGCGGGCAAAAAGAAGCCCGCCAAGAAAGCTGCGCCGAAAAAAGCTGCCGCAAAGAAAACAGCGGCAAAGAAACCGGCTGCAAAAAAAGCCAAGAAATAATCTTTTCGTTTAAAAAAGACAGGACGGAGTAAACGACATGTCAAACCAGCAAAATCTTGCAGAGGGCGCACGCGACCTTGCCGCTGCCGCCACGGAACTGGCAGAAAAAGCCGCCGCCCTTGCCGCTACCACCCCCGCACAGGATGCAGGCATGGCCGCCGCCCAGCAGGGAGACGGCTTCTTCATTAACGGGCTGATTATTTTCGTTTTAGCCTGTTTCGTCGGTTATCATGTTGTCTGGCGCGTCACACCCGCCCTGCACTCGCCGCTGATGTCGATTACCAATGCCATTTCCTCGGTTGTGATTGTCGGCGCTTTACTTGCCGTCGGCGCCTCCGCCGTCGGGTTTTCAAAGCTGATGGGTTTTCTTGCCGTTGTTCTGGCTGCCGTCAATATTTTTGGCGGCTTTATCGTAACGCGGCGTATGCTGCATATGTTCAAAAAGAAAGCGTGAGGGGAACTGACCAATGACCACAATGATTTCTCTCGCATATCTTGCATCTTCCATCTGCTTCATCCTGTCGCTGCGCGGCTTGTCGCATCCTGAAACGTCGCGCAAGGGGCTGGCCTACGGTATCACCGGTATGGCGGTTGCCATTGTTGCGACCTTGCTGCTGCCGCATGTGACGACGTACAGCCTGATCCTTCTGGGCCTGCTTGTCGGCGGTGGAATCGGTACGCTGATCGCGCTGAAAATTGAAATGACGGCGCTGCCGCAGCTGGTTGCGGCCTTCCACTCGCTGGTCGGCCTTGCCGCTGTTTTCGTTGCCGCCGCCGCTTTCTACAATCCCGAGGCCTATGGCCTTGGTGCACCGGGCTATGTCGCTTTTGGCAGTATGCTCGAAATGTCGCTGGGGGCCGCCATCGGTGCCATTACCTTTACAGGCTCCATTATCGCCTGGGGGAAATTGCAGGGCGTGATTTCCGGCAAGCCCATGGTTTATCCGGGGCAGCATATGGTCAATGCGCTGCTGGGCTGCGGTCTGGTGCTGTTGATTATTCTGCTGTGCAGCTCGCAAATGTCCTTCTTTTTCTGGGCGGTCGTATTGCTGGCCTTCCTGATCGGTGTGCTGATTATCGTGCCGATCGGCGGGGCGGATATGCCTGTCATCGTCTCCATGCTGAACAGTTATTCAGGCTGGGCCGCCGCCGGTATCGGCTTTACGCTGCATAACCCGCTGTTGATTATTGTCGGTGCGCTGGTCGGCTCCAGCGGTGCCATCCTGTCCTATATCATGTGTAAAGGTATGAACCGCTCCTTCCTGAGCGTTGTTCTGGGCGGTTTCGGCGGTGAACAGGCTTCCGGTGCGGCTGAAGATCTGGGTGACCGTCAGGCGAAAATCGGCTCTGCCGAAGATGCCGCCTATATCATGAAAAACGCCTCGAAAGTCATCATCGTGCCGGGTTACGGTATGGCGGTGGCACAGGCACAGCACGCTTTGCGTGAAATGGCCGATATCCTGAAAAAAGAAGGTGTGGATGTAAAATATGCCATTCACCCTGTCGCAGGACGCATGCCCGGCCATATGAATGTGCTTTTGGCCGAAGCAAATGTGCCCTATGACGAAGTGTTTGAATTGGAAGACATCAACCGCGATTTCGCACAAACCGATGTCGCCTATATTATCGGTGCCAATGACATCACCAACCCCGCCGCCAAAACCGACACAACATCACCGATTTACGGTATGCCGGTTCTGGATGTTGAAAAAGCAAAAACGGTGCTGTTTATCAAGCGTTCGCTCGGTTCGGGCTATGCCGGTATCGACAATCCGCTCTTCTATCAGGACAATACGATGATGCTACTGGATGATGCCAAAAAGATGACGGAAGAAATCGTCAAAGCGCTTGAGCATTAAATTTTTCTGCTAAAGCGCAAGGCGCATAAAGACGGTATCAAAACTTTGCACCGTGTTACCGATTTGCACATCATAGGTTTTGCGGTCGGTGCGCTCAAACCCCAGACGTTCATACAGGCTGATTGCGGCTTCCTGCGTGGCGGTCACATGTAGCGTAACAGCCGCGGCTTCTTTTGCCCGCGCGGCATCAATCAACCCCCATGACAGCATTTTTCCGTAGCCTTTGCCGTGATGTTCTTTCAGGACATGTAATTTGCACAGCTCGTAAACGCCGTCTTCCTTTTCCGGCTTCAACCCGCCGATGCCGATCGGCATATCTTCCAGTAATGCGACCAGAAATGCGCCGCCCTCCGCCGCCATATCCGCAGCTTGCGCCATGATATCGCCGTGAAAGGACAAATCCTGCACAAAACCCTGCGGATTGGCAGCGACGGATTCCGCATAAATCCGGCGTACGGCGTCAGGGTTTGCGTCGTGGAAGGGAATGATTGTGATCATGTTTTGCGGCCTTTTTCTGTTCAGCGGTTTTGTCCTGCGTACCGTAATTGCGCAATGTCGCCTTAAAAATATCGCGCAAAGTCACAATATCCTGAATATTCGCGCGCTCGTCAATCTGGTGCATACCGCCTTTTTTGAAATAATCGCCCGGCTGTTTACCGTGACTGTCATAGCCGCCGCGTTCGGGCAGACCCAGCTCGATGATTTCCGCATCGGGGAAGTAGTCCTGCACAAAACGTCCATCCGTCGTACCGCCGCTACCATCCAGAACCGGTGCTTTGCCTTTGATCTCCTCCACCGCTTTCGCAGCAGCTTTTGCCAAAGATGCGGGCGGGCTGTAATAAGGCATAGAGGCCGTATCCAGATTGGCCGTCACAGTAATTTTATCCAGCTTATCGGCATCGGGATGGTTCTTTGCCCATTCCGGCGGATTTTTCAGCTTATCCTCAATCCATTTTGCCAGCGCTGAAGGTGTCTGGTTATGGGTATAGCGGATATTCCACAAGGCTTCCGCCTTTTCCGGGATAATGGCAGAGGCGTTAAAATCACCTGATTTTGTCGCGACAGCCTCAAAATTCGTATTGGGGAAATATTCATTACCATCCGCCCATGCTTCGCTATTGAGGATGGTCAGTGCCAGCGACAGAGCACGGTTCGGATTCTCGAATAATTCAGTATAAGCGGCATGCCCCTGCACACCTTTGGCGGTAAATGTCCCGCACAGGCTACCGCGCCGCCCCAATTTTATATGACTGCCGATTTCATCCTGCGAAGACGGCTCGCCAACAATAAAGGCATCCGGTTTTTTGCCTTCTTTTTTCAGCCAGTCGAGGATTTTACGCGTACCATTCACAGCCGCCCATTCCTCATCCGTGGTCAGGACGATACCGATACGGATATTGACGCCTTCAGTCTCAGCCTGTTCCGCCAACTCGTTCACTGCTGCGGCAAAAGCCGCCACACTGCCCTTCATATCGGTAATGCCGCGCCCATAGAGATAACCGTCTTTAATGTCGCCGCTGAACGGATCATCCGACCAGTTTTTCTTTTCTCCTGTCGGCACGACATCGGTATGGCCGATATAGCACAGATATTTTTCCGGCTTGCCTTCTTCAGGCGTTCCCAAAACCCATTCAACGTAAAGATTATCGACCTCGTAATCCCATTTTTCATGGCCGCCGGAAAAGCTCATCCGGTTACTATCCGCACCGGTCTGCGCAACGAAACTCTCGACAATATCCAGCGTTTTGCGCGACGCCTCCAGATCAGCCGGATCAAGAGCCGTAATACTGGGGATGCGCACAAGCTCCTGCGCAAAGGAAATCAGCGCCTTATCCTCCGCCGTCTGCGGCATAAAAGGCGCTGGAAGCACAGTTTTCTTTTCCGCTTTGGGCGCAGATTTTGAACCGTCTTTCGGCATGATAAACTCTTCTTTAAACAGGACTGATTTGGTACCTGTTTGGAAATTATCATAAGTTACGGGAAACACCGAGTCAAAAATAACGTAAAATTGTAATTTTTTTTACGCTTATTCCTTTTTCTCCGCCGCATCAGGACAGTTTTGACGCGCACGATATGCTTTGTAACGCAATCTGATATCAGCGGCCATGGCTTTACGTTCTTCGAAATCCATATCCGCCGCCAGTTCCGCCGCCGTGGTCAGGAATGAGGATAAAGGAGATGTCCGCTCTGTCAGCATATCCGCCGCAATTGTATCGAAAGCGGCGCGATCAAAATTCTCTGCCTCCATCGCCGCCATTAAAGCCGTATGGAGTGCGTCATATTTTTCACGCCCTTCGCGGAAGCGCTGCCGCGCTTTTTCCATTTCCGCCTGATAACGACTCTGCTTTTCGGCTGTCAGAACCTGACTGACAGGGCTGGCAGCAGGCGGCTGTAAAGACGAGATTTTCCCGCCCAGAAAAAGCCCGCCCAGAAAAATATTCAGGGCTACGGAAATCAGCAATGCGGTTTTCAAGCGTTTCATTACATCCCCCCGTCTTCACTATAGGCGTAATAGCTCATCAGCGTGTCAGCTTGCACTGCATAACCATCTGTCCGGGCAGCTTGTTGCAAACTGCCCAGCGCAATACCTGCCGCAAACAGCAAAACGGATGCCGCAATACGCCATGATATCAAACGCGGCAGGGTGTCGTCCTGCAACACCGCTTTTTGCGGCAAGGCATATGATGCCGCCAGAATACGGTTTTCAAACTCCCCGTCAGGCGCGGGAACATCCACCGCAAAGGCGCGGGAAAATTCTTTTTCAGCCGTCAGTACATCGCGCAGTGCCGCATCTTCCACGAGTGCTTTCTCTGCCTTGACGCGCAGATGCTGCGGCCATTTTTCCAGCGCCGCACCATAGGAGTCCAGATAATCGCGAAATTCCCGTTCCGTCATGTCCAGCCTCCTTCTTTTTCCATCTTCTGTTTCAGCGCCGTTTTCGCACGGCGTACCAGCAACTCGACTGATTTTGGCGTTGTCTCCATCACAGCCGCCGCCTCGGTATGGGTCATCCCCTCATAAAAACACAGCAGGATTGCCTGATGCTGGCGTTCCGGTAAACGTGACAGCGCCTGCAGCACATCCTGTTTTATCAAAGCCTCTTCCCCGCTTGCGATACCCTCCGCCGGAACGGCTTCTTCGAAAAGCGGCAGCACGGTTTTACGGGCGCGCAGCGCATCGCGGCAGGCATTCAGCACAACACGGTAAAACCATGTTGCGAAACGCGTCTTGCGCTCCGGATCCCACATATGCGGGCGCTGCCAGAATTTCATCAAAGCGGTTTGCACGACATCCTCCGCATCTTCCCGGTCTGCAACATATTTAAAAGCAAAGCCGTAACATTTACGGGCGTAACGGTGCACAATCTCTGCGAAAGCCCGTTGATCGCCATCCCGCACCATTGCCGCCAGTGTTTCATCCGACAGTTCCGAGAATACAGGGTCTTCCCGTTTCCGGTCAGGGAAATAGGCCAGGCGTTTTTCCTCATCCCGCCCCTCCTTCTGACTGTTCTTGTCCGGTCTGTCCTTGCGGTTTTTCACTTCGCTGTTCTTTCCTTGCTTTGCGTGCGCCAAAAAAGCCTCTGATATCCACTATAATGACATAGAAAGCCGGAATAAGCACCAGCGTGATAAGCGCCGCAAACAAAATTCCAAAACCTAGTGAAATCGCCATCGGAATCAAGAACCGCGCCTGCCGCGAGGTTTCAAAAATCATCGGTGCCAGTCCGATAAACGTCGTCAGAGTCGTCAGCAAAATCGGACGAAAACGCAGTACGGAGGCATCGGTAATCGCGCTTTTTATCGTCATTCCCTTTGCGCGGCGGCGATTGGCAAAATCGACCAAAATCAGCGATCCGTTCACCACAACCCCTGACAGTGCCATCATCCCCAAGAGGCTCATCACACTTAAGGAATAGCCCATAATCATATGGCCGAAAACCGCACCGATTGCGCCGAAAGGAATGGCCAACAGCACCATCAAAGGCTGACTGTAGCTGCCGAATTGCAAAGCCAGCAAGGCATAAATCACAAACAGCACGGCAAACAGCCCCCAAAGAAGGCTCATAATACTGTCGCGAATTTCCGCCTGCCGCCCTTCAAAAGAATAGGTTAATCCTGGATAGCGGCGCTGCAATTCCGGCAACGCATCCTGCGTAATAACATTGATAATGCGTCCCGCCTGCGAAGGCGGGTCCACATCTGCAGCCACCTGCACAACACGGCGTCCGTCGCGGCGGTAAATCGAGGTATAGGCGCGGCCTTCTTCCATCGTGACCACATCGCGCAGCATCACATCCGACCCGTCCGGCGCACGCAGCATCAGATTGTATAAATCATATTGTGACGAGCGTTGCGCTTCGGGCAAACGCACCAATATACGGACTTCATCACGCCCGCGCTGCTGTTTAAAAACCTCGCTGCCATAGAAAGCCGCCCGCACCTGCCGCGCAACATTTTCCGTCGTCATCCCCAGCGTATAGCCCAGCGTGGTCATGCGGAAATTAAACTGCTTTTTCCCCTGCGCCGATCCGTCATCAATATCTTTCGTATTCGGGAAATCCGCCAATGCCACAGCCAAACGCTGCGCTGCCGCATCCAGCACGGCCGTATCGGTATGGCTTAATTCCACCGTCAAAGCCGCGCCCGATCCCGGCCCGCCCCTATTCGACAGAAAGGAGGAGGATTCCAGACCGGTTATCACACCGACTTCGTCACGCCACAGGGCCACTGTCTCGCGCGTACTGACCGGACGGATATCGGGATCCGTCAGGTAAATCCGCGCCTCAATCACATTTTCGGCGATTTTACCGTAAACACCGGTTGCAAGCCTGTCACCGCCGTTTTCCTCCACCACTTTTTTCGCCGCATCCAGCATATGTTTCTGCACCGTCATAACACGCTCCATCGGCGTGCCGACCGGCAATGTCACGGAGGCAAAAGCATAATCGGATTCCACCCGCGGGAACATCTCCATCCCCATACGCCCGCTGCCGACATAGCCGCCGACTCCGGCGAGAAAAGCCATAAACAGTGCAACGACAAAATAGCGGTGGCGCACCGTCATGCCGATAAAACGGCGAAAATACCGTTTCACAAAATACTGAAAACCGCGCTGGAATTTTCTTTTCGGTGTGCCCAGAAATTTCATGACCTTGCCCGGCTCTTTTTTACTGCGCGTAAAGGCCAGATGCGCCGGCAGCACAAACAGGCATTCAATCAGGGAAAACAGAAAGACGGCACAAACAACGACCGGAATAACACTGAAAATTTTGCCGATTGTCCCCGGCATGAAAAACAGCGGCAGGAAGGCAACAATATTGGTCAATACGCTGACCGTGACGGGATAGGCAATCTCGCGCGCACCGGTGACGGCTGCCATCAGCGGCGACATGCCTTTCTGACGGTAGCTGTAAATATTTTCCCCCGATACGATGGCATCATCCACCACCAGCCCCAATGCGATGATAAAGGCGAACATGCTCACGATATTGACCGTAAAATCTGTCGCCGGAAAAGTCAGGAACGCGCCCATAAAAGCAATCGGTATCCCCATACTCACCCAGAAAGCCAGCCGCGTTTCCAGAAAAAAGGTCAATAGCAGCACAACCAGACCCAGCCCCCATAACCCGTTCTTGACCAGCAACGCCGCACGTTGCTGAAAGATTTTGGAACGGTCATCCAGCACGATGATATCAATCCCCGGCGGCAGTGTTTCATTCAGCGTTGCGATATGCGCTTTCACGCGGGAGGAAACACCGACCGGTGTTTGGTCACCGATACGGTATACATCCAGAAATACCGCCTGATGGCCGTTATAAACCGCATAATTATTGCTGTCGGCAAAAGCTTCACGGATATGCGCAATATCCCCCAGTAAAACCTGACTGCCATTGGGCTGGATAATCACCGGCACGTCACGGAATTGCTTTGCCGTATCGCGCCTCTCCGTCATACGGACAAGAATTTCGCCGCTGGTCGTATCCAACGCACCGCCGCCCAGCTCCAGCGCTGTCTGCCGCACACGCTGCGCAATCTGCGGCAGGCTAAGATTATAACGGCGCAGATTATCCTGCGACACTTCGATATGGATTTCGTAATCGCGCACGCCGCCGAGCTCAACCGGGCCGATATCCGGATCCTGTTCCAGCACCGCCTGCACTTGTTCCGCCGCATTGCGCAAAACGCGTTCATCCGCATCGCCGAATAATGCTAATGTCACCACATCACGGCGGCGGCTGTTGATTGCCACTGTCAGATTTTCCGCATCAACCGGAAAGGTCGTTACACGGTCCACGGCGGATTGCACATCCTGCAAAACCCGCATCATATTTTCAGTATCAAGAACCTCGACAGAAACCGATGCCGCCCCCTCTGTCGCGCGGGAGGTGATTTCTCCCAGCCCTTCAATATCACGCACCGCATCCTCCACGGCCAGCACAATCCCCTGTTCCACCTCTTCGGGGCTGGCACCGGGGTAAGACATGCGTACTGTGACCGTATCCAGCGCAAATTCGGGAAAGACCTCCTGCGTTGATTGCGTAAAAATAAAAAGCCCGCCCAACAGGCAAATCACCATCAACAGATTAGCGGCCACAGGATGCGCCGCCATCCATTTGATCGGACCGTTTTCAATCTCGTCCGGGTGATCTGTCTTGTTTGCGCTCATTCAGTACCTCCTTCAGGAAGGATTGCACCGGATGTCACATTTTCTTTCACGGCTTCCGCATCCGTACGGATTTTCATTCCTTCTACAGGAACGGAGATATCGGATGTCACCAGCATGTCCCCTGCTGTCAATCCCTCGGCAATATAGGCGTAATCGCGGTCTTCCCGTAAAATCTGCACGGCATTAAATTTCAACAAACCGTCCTGCGCCGTCCAGACAATGCTGCCGTCACGCAACCATGCCAGCGGTACGCGTACGGTGTTTGTCAGTTTTTCACCTTTGATCCGCACCCGCACGTAATCCCCCAGCATCATTGGAAAATCTGTGACTGACGCATCTTCCGCCAACAGCATCGGATCAGCCACCGCCACCAGCACACCGGCAAGACGGCTGGCTTCATCAAGTTTTCCGGTCATACGTACCAGCTGCGCCTGTCGTGTGCCGCGCTTTCCATCCAGTACAATTTCCGCCGGTGCCGGAAAATGCAGCCAGCGCAAATCACTTAAGGGAACCGATAATTCAACCCAGTATTCATCCGTTCCCGCCAATGTCGCCACAATCTCCTGCGCTGCCACACGGTCGCCGCGCACGGCGCGCCGCTCCGTCACCAAGGCGTTGAACGGTGCTTTTACAGCCGTGCGTGACAAAGCCAGCTGCGCCGTATCAAGATCAGCCTTCACTTTTTCCATTTCCGCCCGCGCCTGATCCAGTTGCGGGCGACGCAAAGCAAGTGCGGTATTGGCCGGTTTTTTTCCTGTCGTTCTTTCCAGCATCTCCAATTCGTTTTTTGCAACTTCCTGCCGCCCCATTTCCAAACGGTATGCCGCCTCCGCCTGCTGGAATAATGCCTGTTGTTTTTTGACAGCCAGCTCATAATCGGCGGGCTCAATCTGCAACATGACGGCATCCTGCACAAAAAAACCGCCCGGAACAAAACCATCCGCCGTTGTGATAATTTCACCGCCGACCTGCGGTCTGATCTGTGCGCTGGTCGCAGGAATGACCTGTCCCATCGCCTCGACCACGACGGTATAATCACCGCTTTCCGCCACAGCAGTTTCCACAGGCAGCGCCATCGGCGGCGGCGCAGGGCGGCGCTCGACCGTTGCCGGATTTTCGACATACCACAAGGCGACAAAGACGCCGCCCGCAACCACCGCTACCGGCAGAATAATTTTAAAGAGCTTCGCGAACATCCTGTTCCTCTCCGTTTTCCGTTTCAGTCTGTTTTTCCGCAGAATCTGCCATGACGGTATCCGTCCAGCCGCGGCCGCCCAGCGCGCGGTACAACATCACACGGTACAGCGATAAATCACGCCGCGCCTGCACCATCTGTCTCTCAAGGCTTTGCACATTTAAAAGCCCGTTTAAAACAGATAAATAATCCGTACTGCCATTTGTATAGCTGATCTGCGCCTGCGCCAGCGCATTACGCGCGGCTTCAAGCTGTTCCTCAACCGCTGTGATTTTATCGGCCTGATATTTGTTCTGCGCCAGTGCATCTTCAACTTCTTTCAGCGCGTTTAAAACGGTTTCACGGTAGGTTTGAAACCGCTCATCCGCGACAGCCTGCTGCCGTGCGGTTTCCGCAACCCGCGTCCCGCCATCCATAACCGGCGCAACCAGCGATGCCGCCAGTGTCAGCGCCCAATTCGTGAATAAATTACCGAATGCCGCCCCCATTGTTGCATAATTTGCCGTCAGATTAACGCCGGGCAAACGGTCAGCCGCGGCCGCTTCTTTTGCCCAATCGGCGGCAGAAACCCGCAGCCATGCCGCACGGATATCAGGCCGCTCCTCCAGCAACAGGCTGGGCAACCCGGCTCCGGGCAGGGGCAACAACGCCGGCAATGCCGCTTGATCAGGCGGTATGAATTCCGCCGGGCTACGCCCTGCCAGCACCGCCAAACGGTTCAGGGCCAGCGCCTGCCCCGCCTGTACGTCCGGCAATTGCGCCCGTACGCGTGCAAGGACTTCTTTTTGCTGCAACACATCCAGCGCCGAGGCAATACCGCCTGAAAAACGCGCCTGCTGCAGCTCCATCACATTTTCATTAATGCTGATCTGGCGGTTTAACAATGCTTCTTCCTCACGCAGAGCGGCCAATCTTAGCCAATCCTGTATGATTTCCGCCGCCAATGTTACTGCTGCCGCGCGCAAATCTTCTGCAGCGCCAAAAGCGTCAAGCTTGCCTGATTTTGCAGATGCGCGATTCTTCCCCCAGATATCCAGCTCATAAGATGCGGCGCCGCTGAGGCTCAAATCACCACTGCCTGCCGCCGTTCCACGCCCCAAATCGCGACCGCCCGTGACGGTGACAGAGGGGTATAAATCCGCACCGCTTTTTTTTGCCACAGCCTCGGCCTGCAATAATCTTTGCCGTACACGTTCGAGATTGGGATTGTCTTTCAGCGCCTCTTCCACCAGCTTATTCAAAGCATCATCACCGAATTCCCGCCAATATTGTCCGCGCACAGCATCATAACCCGCTGCGCTATCCAGGGAACGGCTATAGGAAGACGACATTTGTAGCGGATCGCGCCCATCCGGCACAGCGGTACAACCCGCCTGCAATAGCATCAGCGACGGCAGCAGCAAGGCCAAGCCTTTTGCATGGAGTGAATGTTTGTATTTTCTTTTCAAAGGTTTTCCGCCGTTTTCCTGATCGGTTTTTTGCTTTATCCACTATATACGCAGTTACAGCGGAAAAACCCTCGAAAAAAATCAATAACAAGATAATCTGCCGCGGCAGGCGGTTCTTTTACTCCTGAAAGGCTTCGTAATTTTCCTCATTTTCGAAGTAATAAACGGAACCGTCACGTTTTGCCCCGATCACCGCATCGGCTTTATCCACCTCCGCGCCGCTAACCGGGTCGACCCCCTTGCGTAGGCTGGCGTCTTTTTGAAGCCGCGCTTCACACATCGCACAGCATCCGTAATAGGTCTTTCCTTCCACTTCAACGGGGATTTGTACAATAGGAAAGACGCGGTTATTCACCATACAGACATATTTTGCCTCAACCTTGTGCAAAGACGGGAACGGATTTTCCGCTTCTGCGGCAGCATCCTGTGCAAAAACAGGGGTGGATAACAGCAGCACGAATGCTGCAAAAGTAAAAATAATTTTTTTCATGTTTTTTCTCCTGATAATATTTCGTTGCCTGTCAAAAACAGGTTACAGAATTTATCAGCGGAAGATCGGCGGACGCATCAATCGTTCCAAACGGGTGCCATTGGAGGTCAGGTCAAATACTTCATAACCGGATAAGGGCGGCATTCTGAAATCAGTCATTTCCGCAGGGGCCACCAGCGGCATTTTACCGCAACCGACACCGTCACAGAAGGGTTCACAACAACCCTGCTTGGTTTCCGCCGTTTTTTCTATCTCGGAGGAGGAAGATATATCATGGCAACCGGATGACATGTCTTTTTGCTGTGTCATCACAGTTTTTCCGGCGTTTTCATCATAGTCGCAGACAGCCGAAGCATAACCCATGCCGGGAACCCCCGCCATCAGGAATGACAAAACGGCAAAAACACCGAGATATTTTTTCCAAAGCTTCATTATTTTATTATAACATATATTTCATTTTAAGAGAAAGAAGGCTGTCGTGGCAAAACACAAAAATAATAAGAAACAGTCAAAGACCGACCATGACGATCTTGGCAGTTACGGCATTCTGGCGCAATACTGGCGGCTGATTTCCGGTTGCTGGACCTATGCGGGGGACGAGAGAAAACGCGTTGTGCAATATTACGTGATGTTCATTCTGGCTAATGCGATTTTTATGACCCAGCCTTACGTATTGGGTGAGCTGATTAACGCCTTGCAAGCCGGCGGCGATGAAATTTTAAAGCAATCCCTGTTCTGGTTGACGCTTTATGTGCTCGGAACATTCGGATTCTGGCTGTTCCACGGACCGGGGCGCTGCATCGAGCGCATGACCGCCTATACGATCAAAAAGAATTTTAACCTGAAATTCTATGACTATATAACGCGCCTGCCGCTGCACTGGCATCACGACCATCACAGCGGCGCAACCATCAACCGTGTCAATAAGGCCGCCAATGCACTATCGGGATTTGCCGAAACCCAGTTTATCTATCTGCAATCCATCGTCCGTTTCACCGGCGTTTTTGTCGGTCTGGCCTTTATTGATGTTTATGTCAGTCTGGCATTATTCGTGATTTCCTGCCTGATTTTTTACCTGCTGACTTATTTTGACAAAATCATCATGCGCCTGAATCACCGCATCAATGAGCGCGAACATGTTTTCTCTGCCGCGCTGTTCGATTATGTCAGCAATATCCAGAATGTCATCATGTTCAATCTGTCGCAGACAACGGAAAAACATCTTTCCGGTGCGATCCAATCATGGTGGGCTCCCTTTGCCCGCGCTGTTGTTCTGGTGGAGTGGAAATGGTTCTTAATGTCGATGCTGATTGTGCTCAGCCATTTTCTGGTTCTGTATCTTTATATCGCCCATCACATGAAAATCGGCGCAGGTGAAGTTTTGGCACTGGGAACCGTTGTTGCCATTTTCCAGTATATGCTGCGGCTGGACGGTGTTTTTGCCGCCGTCGCCCAAAAATATGCCGATCTGGTGCAGACTCATACCAATGTTTACGCGGTTGGGAATATCGTCAAAAGTTTCGAAGATATCGGCATCCGTGATGACCATCTGCCCGTCTTAAAAGTCAAAAAAGGCGAGATCCACTACGACCATATTAGCTTTGCCTATAAAAAAGCGGCCGCAGTGTTCAGCGGTTTTGACCTGAATATCGGTGCCAGACAAAAAATCGGTATTATCGGACGTTCCGGCGCAGGAAAATCAACGCTGGTGAATTTGTTGCTGCGTTTTTACGAAGCCCCTGATTGCCGTATCACGATTGACGGTCAGGACATCCGCGAGATTTCCACCAAAAGCCTGCGTGAACATATCGCCGTTATTCCGCAAGATACGACACTGTTTGAAGACACGCTGATGGAGAATATCCGTTTCGGCAAGCTTGATGCCACAGATAAAGATGTCATCGCCGCCGCAAAAAAAGCCAATTGCCATGATTTTATCATGGAGACGACGGAAGGCTATAACTCCATGGTCGGCGAGCGCGGTGTGAAACTTTCCGGCGGGCAGCGCCAGCGTATCGCCATCGCCCGCGCCATCCTCAAAGCCGCACCGATACTGGTGCTGGACGAGGCGACCTCCGCCCTTGATACCGAATCCGAACAGCTGATTCAGGAAAGCCTTGAAAAACTGATGGAAGGCCGCACCGTCATCGCCATTGCGCACCGCTTATCCACCATCGCCCATATGGATCGTCTGGTTGTTCTGGATGCGGGAAAAATCGCCGAAGACGGCACACATCGCAGCCTGTTGAAAAAAGACGGGCTGTATGCGCAGCTGTGGAAAAAACAATCCGGCGGATTTATCACGATTGAACAGCCGGAAGAAGATGCTGCGCCAAAGAAAAAAGCAAAAAAGAAACGGGCAGGAAAAAAATAACATGCTTGTAGAACAATCCGCCAATCATCTTCTGTTTATTGAACCTGCGGTGTTTTTTGCCAATCCGGAAACCAGCGCCACCAATCCTTATCAAAACACAGAAGAAAAAACAGATCCCGCCGCCCTGCTGGCAGCCGTACGGCTGGAAATCGACCGTTTTACCGCATTGCTGGAATCATTTGGCGTCAAAATCACCCGTGCGCCCGGCAGCCCGCAATGCCCCGATCATATTTTCCCCGGCAACTGGGTTTCCACCCATCCGAACCGCACCGCCGTCTATTACCCGATGATGGCAAAGAACCGCCGCGCTGAACGCACCCCTGAAATCTGCGCCATTCTTGAGAAACAATACAAAATTTTTCATGATTACGCGCCTTTTTCAGATGAAAGAAAATTTCTTGAAGGGACAGGCAGTTTCGTTCTGGATCGCATTAACCGCATTGCCTATCTGGCATTGTCGGAGCGCAGCCATAAAACCGTGGCGGAAAAATGGGCGACGGATTTAAATTACGAACTGGTTTGTTTTGACACGATAACGCCGCAAGGCATGCCGGTTTACCATACCGATCTTATGATGTTTATCGGACGCGATGTTGCGGGGGTCTGTTTTGACTGTATTCCTGATGAGGCGCAACGTAGACGCCTCCGCAAGCATCTGGCGGAGACCCATGATATTGTTTCATTCAGTATGGAACAGATGAACGAGATGTGCGGCAATGCGCTGGAAGTCCGCGGTGAGGCCGGCATTGCCTATCTGACCATGTCCTCCCGCGCCTATGCCGCGCTGACATCGGAACAGGAACGCATTTTACGGCGTTACTATGTCGACATCATTCACAGTCCGCTTGAGGTTGTGGAAAATTACGGCGGCGGATCAGCGCGCTGCCTGATTCTTGAATTATTCTAGAAAACAGATTACATGCCCGGACGACGCGGCTTATGCTGGCGCTTTTGCTGTGCGGGGGCGGGTGTTGACGTAAAATAAGCCGTCAATGAAGAACTGCGCTCCGTCTCCATATCCTGCCAGACATCATGCGCCTTGACAAAACCGTCGAGTTTTTCAACCTTGGTCAGGAAATCATCCGCGCATTCCAGTAGAATCACAGGGGCACCGGCCAGAGCCTCTTTAAAATCATGGAAATGGATTTCCGCGCCTTCAGCTTTTGCCAATGCGGCAATGTCACGGCCCAGCCTATCGCGATTTTCCACAACCTCGTGAACATTACCGGTGAGATCAGCTTCAATCACATGAACTTTAGTCTGGGACATCTTTTGCGATTCCTTTCCAAAATGAAGATATTCAAAATATAAAAAAACAGCCTATCATCACAACCCGCGCAAAGCAAGGGTCATCAAGGATTTGCAGGCGGTGTCGCCGGCGGTTTAACCGGTGGCGACACGGAAATGCGCTGCGGCTTTTCACCGCAATAGGGTGTTGCGGAAATTTTCTGCCAATTATCCTGCGGCTGCGCCAGACGGTCCAACACGATATTGGCCACTTCCGTACTGAAGGGCATAAACACATGCCCGCCGCCAATAGGGATATTTTCCGACAGCTTTGTATCAGGTTGCAGCGCCTCCTGCCACAGTACAAACATATCAATCGCCGATAACAGTGATGTTACCGGTACAGGCGGCGGTGTGCGCAAAGCCTCACGAAAGACGGCATCATCCTGCGGATTTTCGTCCCCGTGGAATAATGTATAAAGATTTTCCAAACGCCTCAGCGATTTTTCATCATCTGCCGCAGGGGAAATCGGCGCAGCCAGCGTAATCACTTTATCGACTTTTTCCGGATATTTGCGCGCCAGTTCCCGTGCATAGACACCGCCAAGGCTGTAACCGACCAGCGACACTTTCTTATTGCCGTTTTCGGCATAGGCTTTTTCCAACACCGCCTCCAGCGCCGCGACATCTTCGGCAGAGGCGCCGGTATTCATGCCGCCGCCCCATTCGTAAACATTGTAACCGTGGTCGCTGATTTTACCGGCCAGTGACGACATATAAGCATCTCCCGTCAAAAAACCGGGAATCACGATAACGGGATCATTATTGCCGCGCGGAATTGTCTGCCGCACCGCGCTTTTTGAAAAATTCTCCTGCAGCGCCGTAATGCAGGCGGCAGAGGGCGTTTCGGCAGAAACAGCAATTTCCTGCATATTTTCCTGCTGCCAGGCGGACAGGTATTTCACGCTGACAACCCCGCCAATCGCCGCAGCTGCGGTGATAAAGCTCACAGCAATGCGGGCTGTTTTACGCTTTTTTTCTGAGGCCATTTTTCATTTCTTCCTGTATGAGACATCATATTCACATAAGGAATTACCAAAGACAAGCATTTTTGTTTTGAGTTTCTGCGCCGTTTTCTCTATAAAAGATAGGCGGTTTTTTTAGGGTTAGAGACATATTTCATCTGCAAAAGGCATAAAAGCAGACATGGCAAAACCGCATAAAAATGCGAAAAAGACAGTAAAGTCAGGAACACCGCCCGCGAAACCCGTTGCGGCGAATGACGATTTGTGGAAAAATCTGCCGCTACAGAGCGTACCGCAAAAAAAGCCAAAAAAACCCGTAAAGCCGCCCCCCAAGCCGGAGCAAAAAGAGATTGTAAAACCCGCCCCGGAGCCGATTATCGAAGCTGTCGCGACGGAAAGCACAGACATTCCGCAAAAGAATGACGCGGCGAATGAGCCGCATTATAAACCTGAAACCCCTGCCGAGCGGCAACGGCGTAAAAAATCCCTGAAACGGCGGGTGCTGGAAACCAGTATTGATATCGCCGGATTTAACGGTGTACGCCGCGCATGGACAAAGCCGGAAGGCAGCCGTTTTAAAAATGTCAGCAAAAGTCTGGGCAGTAAAGCCGCCGACATGCTGGCCGGACGAATTGTTTCCATGACATTTCGCGTTGTTGCCATTACCTGGGTGCTGGGTATTATCGGCGGCGTGACGACTTACGGCATGCTGGGTTTACTGGCGGTTGCCACCGGGGCGGCGAATGTTGCCTATACATTTGCCAAAGATGTGATTGGTGAACGCATTAAAAACCGCAAGAAAAAACAAAAACTCAGCAAGATTTTCAACAAGGCGCGGATGCTGAAACTGGGCGGTGCGTTTGCCGCAGGATTTTTTGGCGGCGGCTTCGGTTTGTGGCTGGCCAAAACGGAAATTTTTCAAAATGCCTTCCATTTCCTGCAAGACCTGCTTGGCCCGGCCGGAAAATCCCTGCCCAATCCGGGAGATGCCTATCAAATTCCGCGCAACGATACGGCCAATATTGTGCCAAAGGAAATCACGGCTCCGGCGGCGATTGGCGGCAAGGATTTGCAGCGTGAATTCCTGCAATCCACACAATATTCCGAGCGCGTTATTGAAGATGCTGCCGCACAGGCACCAAAATTACCGCCGCCGCCCGACTCACATGTCATGCAGCTGCGTAACGGCCGGATTGATGATATGCCGGTGTCTCCGTTTCTAATGATGCTGAATATGCGCACTTAACGAAAGCATCGGCTACGATCGGATAACAATACTGCAAGCACTTGGTGTTTATCCATACCTGAGCGCAGTTCCGGGCAATAGAGAAGAGAAACCATTGCCTGATCATAAGCTGAAAAACCTTTCGGCAAAACATCTTCATCTGTTAATTCACTGCGAAAGGGATGAACCGTACGCTCATCTATACCGTAAAACGGTCCTCTTGCAAGAAAGGCTTTTTCATTACCGTCAAGAGCGGGTAACAATGAATCAGGGGTATGTGAGAGGTTCCACTCCCCAAGAGTATCTTTCGGTTTTTGTTTCGATAGTTCCGGCAACCCCAAAGAACGCAACAAACATTCGGTAATGAGTGCCTTCGCTAATTTCTCGCCAACGGCGGGGATAATCCGGCAAACAGACATCGAAAGCGTATTATTTTCCTGCGGCACCAGATAACCGTAAACCTGTGTGCGGCTAAGCGGTGTAAACTGAACCGCCCCCCAAAAATGGTACTCATGTTCATCAATGTGCCAGCTGTAACTCGCGCCGCCGCGCCCATACATATTCTCCCGGTGGAAGCGAAAATAATTGCGTAAATGTGTCCGTATGATCGGTATCACACGAATGCGGGCGAATTCTTCTGTTTTTTCCCGCGGATCATTCTTCGCAATGAACTCAACGTCAAGACCGGTTAACCGTTGAATATCAGGTATTATATCCTTGATCTGTTTTTCAAACATTTTATATGTGCCGGGAAATTTTTCTTCCACTGCTCGGCCATGTGAAAAAGCTCCCATCGGCCAGTCCAGACCAATGGTTATTTTTTGATCCCATTTTGTCAGCGCATAAGGTTTCGGCAGATTATCATTTCTGTATAAAAGCCGTAGCCATGGATAGCGTTTTTCAAGGATGGAGCTAAGCGGCTGCGTTTCCTTTGTGCGCAGAAACATTTCATAGTCTTGTCCCGTATCTTCGTTCCAAAGCTTTGATGAAAAAGCGACATTCAGAAAATCCGCTATCAAAACGGAACGCGGAAGATTTTCACCACCTATCGACAGGATGAAGTCTTTCTGTTTCTGTTTTAATGCAGCATCTTCGCGCTGCATTTTTCTCCACTCTTTGATGGCAACGGGATCGTTTTTTAAAATTTCTTCTTCGATAACGCGCTGCGGATCAAACTCTTTTTTGAACAAATCTTCCCTTTCCGACCACACGTAATGGAAGAAAGAGCCGAGTATCAGACAAATCAAAAGAATTGCAGTATATAAAATAACTCTCGCTGTCATGACGACTTAAACATCTTATATTTTAAAGCTGAATCCATGTCGTTTTCAGATCGCTGTATTTGTCCAGCGCATGCAGGGATTTATCCCGCCCGAAACCCGATTGTTTAAAGCCGCCGAAAGGCACGGACAAATCCCCCGCAGGGTCATAGCAATTCACCCAGACGGTTCCGGCATGCAGTGCCCGCGCCATGCGGTGCGCCTGCGAGATATCACGCGTCCAGACAGCCGCGGCAAGGCCGTAGATACTGTCATTGGCGATTTTCAGCGCCTCTTCCTCTGTCTTGAATGTCAAAACGGACAGAACCGGACCGAAAATTTCCTCCCGTGCAATCGTCATATCGGGCGTCACGCCGTCGAAAATCGTCGGTTCAACAAAAAAACCGGGCGCATCTGCAATGCGGCCGCCGCCGTAAACAGCCGCAGCCCCTTCTTTTTTCGCCGTTTCGATATAGGCCAGCACGCGCTGCATATGTGCCTCTTCAATCATCGGGCCGACAGTCGTATCAGGGTTCAGCGGATTGCCGGGGATGTGGTCTTCCGCCGCTGCCAGCAATTTTTCCATGAAAGCGTCTTTAATTTCCGCATCCAGCAACAGACGCGACCCTGCCGTGCAGACTTCGCCCTGATTAAAGAAAATCCCCCATGCCGCGCTGGCGGCCGCTTTATCCAGATCAGGGCAGTCGCGCATAATAATATGCGGCGATTTACCGCCGCATTCCAGCGAGACGCGTTTCAAATTCGACTGACCGGAATATTGCATGAACAGCTTGCCGACCTGCGTTGATCCGGTAAAGGCAATCATATCGACATCATTATGCAGGCCAAGCGCTTTGCCCGCCGTTTCACCGAAACCCGGTACAACATTGAAGACGCCGTCAGGGATGCCTGCCTCCCGCGATAATTCCGCCAGACGCAGAATTGACAAAGGTGACTGTTCGGCAGGTTTGACGACAATACTGTTGCCCGCCGCCAGCGCCGGTGCAATTTTCCAGCAGGCCATCAGCAACGGGAAATTCCACGGCACGACAATGCCGATCACACCCAGCGGCTCCCGTGTGACCAGTGCCAGCGCATCGGGTGCGGTCGGTGCAATTTCGTCATTCACCTTGTCAATTGCCGCGCCATACCATTCCAGCGTCTTTGCCGCCGCCTGCATATCAATCGCCAGCACATCGGAAATCGGTTTTCCGGCATCCAGTGATTCCAGCAGCGCCAGTTCCTCGTGATGTACGCGTACAAGCTCCGCCCATTTTGCCAAAATCGCACCGCGTTTGGCAGGATGCAAATCTTTCCACACGCCCTTTTCAAAACTGTGTCGTGCGGCCTTGACCGCGGCATCAATATCCGCAGAATCACCTTTAGCAATATCGGCCAGCACTTCGCCTGTTGCAGGATTAATGCTGGTGAACACATCTCCCGATGCAGAGGCGATAAACTGCCCGTTGATAAAAGCTTTGCCTTGGATTGACAGGCGCTTTGCCTTTTCACGCCAGTCTTCAAATGTTTTAACGGCCTGCATGAGGGGCTTCCTTAAAGTAATTAAACATTCAACATCAGATAACGGATTTCCCATGGCGATAATGCGTTGATATTCGCCATATATTCCTCGCGCTTCACATCCAGATAGGTCTGAACAAAAGCTTCGCCGAGATATTTGCGCAAAGGCTCGCAAGCTTCCATCTCGTCAAGGCTGGAGAAAAGATGCTGCGGCAATCTGTGGCGATCCGTTTTATAAGCGGGTTCATCCGTCGGATCATCAGGCACAAGTTTTTCAACCATGCCGATATACCCCGCCACCAGTGATGCCGCAAAGGCCAAATACGGATTCACATCCGCGCCGGCAATGCGGTTTTCAACACGCCGCGCGGATTTTCCGCCGCTGGGGACACGCAAGCCTGCCGAGCGGTTTTCCCGCCCCCAATGCGTATTCACAGGCGCATCGAAACGGTCACAAATTCTAAGATAGGAATTGGCGTAGGGTGCCAGCATCGGCATCACCGCAGGAATATATTCCTGCAAGCCCGCGATAAAGGACATGAATAGCGGCGTATCATTGCCCTTACTGTCGGCGAAAATGTTTTTGCCGCTCTTGGTATCGATAACGCTTTGGTGCATATGCATCGCGCTGCCATATTGATCGGGATAAGGTTTCGCCATAAAGCTTGCGAACATACCGTGCTGAATCGCCACACGCTTGACGATGCGTTTAAACATGAAGGCCTGATCTGCAATGCCGATCGGCTCGCCATGCGAGATATTCACCTCAAACTGCGCGGGGCCTGCCTCATGCGTCAGCGTATCGATCTGGATACCCATCACGCGGCAGTAACGGCTGATATCACTGAACAGCGCCTTAAACTCTTCCAGACCCGTGATCGACAATTCACCCGTATCCCATGCGATTTTACCGGAGATACCGCGCGGCGGCATCGGTTCGCGTTCAATCGTTTCCTGACGTGCCAGCAGAAAGAATTCAAATTCCGGCGCAACAATCGGCATCCAGCCTTTTTTCTCATAGAGGGAGACAACATGTTTCAGCACCTGCCGCGGCGCGATATTTGTCTGTTCTCCGCCTTCTTTCACCGGATCGCAAATCACACAAGCCGTCGGCGTTTCATGCCAAGGTACAATTCTCATGGTTTGCAGATCAGGCACCAGAAACAGATCGACTTCCTGTTCGGTGACAAACTGGTTATAGGTAAAGTCACAATTAATTCCCAGCCCGAACAGGGCCTCGGGTACGCGGTGGCCGTAACTGCGCAGCCCTTCAACAAATTTTGCGGTCGGCATGACTTTACCGCGGCTAATGCCGGCAAAGTCGCTGACCAGAATTTCAACATCTGCGATATTGTTTTTGGCCAGCCATTTTTTGATATGGTCGATTTTTTTACTGTCGTATTTCATAGAAACACCTATTCCATTTCTTATAAAGTGATGTTGTCTTTGCGTGTTAACAGCAGATTTGAAACGCTGCCGGAATAATAATTAAAGAATGCGCCCGATAAGACGCTACAGACCAAGTTTTTCACGCAGAGCGTAAAACCATGCGCCCAAAGCGGTTAGCGGCACGCGGAATCTCCGCCCGCCCGGCCAGGGGAAATGCCGGATAGAGGCAAAAACATCAAATCCTGCGGATTGTTCGGCAATCGCTTCGGCGACCAGCTTGCCCATCAGATGAGTCGGGGTCACGCCGTGACCGCTGAAACCGTGGACAAAATAAATATTATCCGTCAAACGCCCGACATGCGGCAGGCGGCGGAAGGTAAAAGACATCTGGCCGCTCCATGCAAAATCGATTTTCACATCTTTCAGCTGCGGAAAGACTTTCTTCATATTCGGCCCCAGCTTTGCCTTGATATCGGCAGGGGTCGCACCGCCATAGACAATGCCGCCGCCGAACAGCAAACGCTTATCACCTGTGATGCGGTAATAATCCAGAATATAATTGCAGTCTTCGATACAGTAATCCGCAGGCATCAACTGCCGGCAAAGATCATCGCCCAGAACTTCCGTCGTGATGATCTGGCTGGACACCGGCATGACCTTATTGGTGATTTCCGGCAGGGTCTTTTCTTCCATATAGCCGCCGCCGCAGACCACCACAAAATCCGCCGTAATTTTTCCGTTTTCCGTATGGACTTCCGGCTTGGCGGTTTTTTCGATTTTCGTCACTTTGCTGTTTTCAAAAATCGTTCCGCCCAGCGATTCAATCGCCGCCGCCTCGCCCAATGCCAGATTCAACGGGTGCATATGACCGCCCCAACGGTCAACCATGCCGCCGACATAAACATCCGACCCGACAACATCTTTACCAACCGCTTCTTTATCCATCAGTTCCAGCCCGGTATGGCCAAAGCGTTCCCAAAGCTGTTTTTCATGCTCCAGATCTTTCATTTGCGCCGCAGTATAGGCGGCAAAGAAGCTGCCTTCGGATTTCAAGTCACAGGCAATATCATAGGTTTTGACCTTGTCGCGGATCACATTGCCGCCGTCAAAGCTCATCGCAACAATCGCATTGGCCGTATCCTCGCCATAGGAGGATTTAATCTGATCAAAGCCGCGGCTGTAACCGTTTATCAGCTGTCCGCCATTGCGCCCCGATGCGCCGAAACCGACTTTGGCCGCTTCGACCACCATAACCTTATAGCCTTTTTCCGCCAGAAACAGTCCGGTGACAAGACCGGCATATCCCGCACCGACGATACAGACATCACAGCTGTGATCGCCTGCCAAGGACGGGCGTTCCGGCGCGGCATTCGCCGTCGCGGCATAATAAGAATCGGGATATGTTGTTTCTGCAGTCATGGTTCCGGTTTAAACCTTATATGTCCCTTAAATAGGTATTATATTCTACATCACTGATCATACTGTCGAATAGTGTTTTTTCCTGCGCCTTGCAGGCAGCATAAAGTTTGCGGTACTCCGCACCGAGGCAGTTACCGATAAATTCCGATCTTTGAAAACGCGCAATCGCTTTCCCCCATGTCAGCGGCAGCGTTTCCGCAGGGCTGGCATAGGCATTTCCCGCGACCGGCTCTCCCGGATCCGTTTCGCCGTCCAGGCCTGCCAGAATACCGCCCAGAATAACCGTCATCACCAGATAGGGATTGGCATCCGCGCCGGCAACGCGATGTTCAATACGGGTATTGTTAAGATCACTGTCCGGTACGCGTATGGCCGTGCTGCGGTTATCATAACCCCATGTGATTTTTGTCGGCGCATGCGATCCTTTGGCAAAGCGGCGGTATGAATTGACATTCGCCGCCAGCACCGCCGTACTGCCCGGCAAAGCCGCCAGCAAACCGCCGATTGCATGGCGCAAGGCGGGCGTTCCTTCCGTTGTTTTGCCGGCAAAAATATTCCTGCCCTTTTTATCCAGAACCGAGACATGTGCGTGCAGGCCGTTTCCTGATTCCTCCGCATAAGGTTTCGCCATAAAAGTTGCATCCAGCCCGTGACGGCGCGCAACCCCTTTTACAATACGTTTCAGCATGACGGCATGATCCGCCGCGTCCAATATGTCATCCGTATGGACAAGATTGACCTCGAACTGCCCCGGTCCGTTCTCCGATAGCGTCGTATCGGCAGGAACCGCCTGCAACTCACAAGCTTGACGAATACCCGCCAGCACATCTTCAAATTCACGCATTTCCCCCAGAGAGTAAGTCTGTACCGCATCCTGACGGCGTCCGGTACGCGGTGATATGGGCGGCGAGGGATAGCCCTGTCTGTTCTGATCGGGGCTGAACAGATAAAATTCCAGCTCCGTTGCCGTCACGGCTTTTAATCCGCGCTTTTTATAACGTGCCGCCATACGTTCCAGAATATGGCGGGGATCGCCAAAGAAAGGACTGCCCTCCGCTATTTGCATGGTCAACAGGACCTGTGCCGTCGGCGTTTCCAGCCACGGGACGCGTTTCAGACTGCCCGGCACGGCAAAACAGACGCCATCGGTATCGCCCGTTTCCGTGACCAATCCCGCCTCCAGCACGTCATTACCCCAAATATCAACCGCATAGACGGAGCGCGCCATCCGCAAACCGCTCTCAAAGAGTTTCTGCGCGCCCTTGACCGGCAGCCATTTGCCGCGTAGCACACCGTTTGCATCAACGATAAATGCCTCGACCGTTGTAATGTCGGGATTTTCCGCAAAAAAATTTGCGGCGTCTGTTTTTACGGCAGGTTTCTTTTGGGTCATACGGGTTTCAGGAAAAATCCTCAAAAAAAATACCCTCATAGCTTACAATAAATATCTATGACGGCACAATCGCGATAAGAACGGCGTTTCGTCTTTTTATTTTTTCGGTTACACTCTTTTAGAACGATGGAGGACGTAAAGATATGGAATGGACTCTGCTGGCGGTTGCTTTTATCGCTGTCATTTGGCTAAAGATCAATTACCGCAAAACGGACGGCCCGCATTCATGGCCCGTTACCTCCTGCCTTGCGGGACTATATCTGGTGATGCTGTTTTTTCCTATTCATTTGACCAGTAACTCCCCGGTCATTTTCTGGGTGCGTTCCGGTCTGGCTGCCCTGCTGTGCTGGGAACTGATTGCCGGACATTTCAATAATTTCGTGATGAGCCGCTATGCCTACACACTCCCAAGAGAACGGCACAGCAAGGATGACGGCATTATCTGGATGGCGCGTTTTTTGATGCCTTTTTACGCCATTTCTTTGTGGAGTATTCTTTCCCTGCCGACATTTTTTCAGTTGAACCGCACCAGCCAGTTCTTCTTTTTCGGCTTTGTGCCGGTCGGCGCCGCGGGTTTCCTGTTCGGATTAGCGCTGCATGCCCTGCGCAAACGCCGCATGGCACAACCGGAAAAGAAAGAGCCGGAAAAGAAAGACGCCTAAGCAACGGACAGCCGCCGGGTTATTCGCCGACGGCCTCTTTTTTATCCGCCAGATCTTCCGCGCGCTTTGCCACCTGACCGTCATAATCGACCAGCGATTTAAAATCTTCACGTTTCTGCAATTTTCCGTCCGCAACCAGATTTTTCTGCGAGCCTGTTCTGTGGATTTCCTGATAAGCCTCCGCGGCTGTCTGGCGCTGTGCACGATAGACAGGCAGCGGGTTCAGGACAAGATCAATCGCACCGTCGGATTCTTTGTTCAGTTCATCCGGTGACAATAAATCAACCTTACCGAATTCCGTCATATTGGCCAGAACGGGCAAGCCGCCCGCCGCTTCCTTAACCAGCCGGTAAGTGGCGTAATCAGGAAAGGCTTCGGCAAAAATCATATCGGCCCCCGCCGCCGCATAGGCTGTAATCCGCGCCAATGTCAGTTGCAGCGCCTCGGCCTGAATGACCGGATCAGATTTCGGTTTACCGCTTTTGGCGGAGAGTTTATCCGCCTCTGCTGCCAGCGCATCCGTGCGCGCCATAACAACAAATTGCGGGTCCTGTTTGGCGGCAACAGCCTTTTTCAGACGTGTGACCATCTCCTCTGTCGTCACGACATGTTTACCGTCCAGATGTCCGCACATTTTCAAATCCTGCTGGTCTTCCATATGCACGGCGGCGGCACCCGCCGCTTCCAAAGCGCGGATTGTTTCCGCCGCATCTTCAAAACCCGTATCAACATCGACCAGAACGGGCAGCTGTGTGCCGCTGTCCAGAACACGCACCACCGCCTCGACCATATGCCGCAGCTCCAGACGCCCGATATCAGCCCAGCCGCGCGATGCCGCAACCTGACTGCCGGAAATATAAAGCGCGCGAAACCCTGCTTTTTCCGCCTCCAGCGCATCGCTGCCATCAGCAACGCCAACCATATGCAGCGGATGTTCCTTGGCAATCGCCTCGCGCAGTTTTAAACCTGCTGTTTTTTTCATTTTCTTTTCCTTCTCCGCTTGTTAAAAACCACCGTTAAAAACCGACAGTGCCGCGCCGCAGCCACATGGCTCCGAGCGTTGCCAGAATAACCACCAAAACCAGCACACCCGACACAACCGTATCGATCAATGTTGCCCGCATAATATCACGTGACATACGGAATTTGCCTTTATCATCCAGCTCCAGAAAAAACTGGCTGCGCAGACGCATCAAATCCACGACCATAAAGAACATAAAGGCAATCGCCGCCGCCAACACAATGGCGAAACAATCTCCCGCAAAATAGGGCGGACGGTAGACTGACAACATCAAAATCCCCAGCATGCCGACCAGAAACAGCACCAGTACCTCGCCGAAATTCGCGCCCTGCATCCGCGACAAAACCAGCGCATCCAGTTTTTCCGTCACATCGCGGAAACATTTATGCCCGCCATTGCGCAAATCCTGATAATAGGCATCGATTTTTTCCACATCACTGGTTTTGACGATTCCCGTCAATTTATCGATCAGCGTTTTTTTCTGTTTTATCTGACGCGGCCCGTCGGTTTCAACATGGCGGATCATCTCGACAACCAGATCCTCTTCGAAACGGTCACGGCGAATCAGCCTGTCCATCAAAAACGCAATCAGAATGGAATAAAAGAACAGCGGCACCGATGCGGCCTGATAATAATCGTCAACATCCAGCCCTTCAAAAAAGTAGCAATAGATGCTGACCAGCAGCAAAGTGATGATTGTCGCCGGATAGGAAAGACGGTCATCGGGTTTAGAGGTAATCAGAAGATTGGCCACGGTAATCATTGACGCACCAAGGATAATCTCTCCGGTAATCGCCGACATATCAAACAGCCACAGCCAGAACAATGTCAAAATCGGCAGAATGAACCAAAGCACGGAAATATTCTGCATCTTGGCGCGGGCAAGGCCGAGCGTAAAACTGAGCCGCCCCATCACCACAATCACGAGACTGAAGAACAAAAGCGCTGAAACGCCTTCCAGCGTATAAGTACCGGGCGGAACCGCCAAAAATTCACGTCCGGCAAAGACGGCGAGCGCCGCGAAGATAACGCAGAAAAAACCGTAATTAATATCAACGACAAAAATAGATAAAAACGGCCTGTCTTCCAGCTGCATTTTACGGATCAGCCCGTCCTTGATAACACCGGAAAGCGCATTGGAAAAACCCGCGGCAAAGGGCAGCAGTAAAATTCCCCAACGCTTCCACGGATCCGGTTCGGCAGTGAAAAACTGTGCGCGAGTCTCCGGATAAAGCAGCATCATCACGCCTGCGAAAGCAAAAAGTGACAGGAAAATTTCTTTTAATCCGATCTTGCTCCAATCTTTGGTCACAAGGGCGGGCGATATAAATAACGCCATAATCGGCCAGAAATCATAAACGCTGATGGCCCCTGCCACGGACAGATGCAGAAAAGAGGTGAATAAACAACCCATCGCCAGAACGCGCAAAAAACCGGAGGCGGAGAAAATCATCATTTCGCGCGCATTTAAATCGCGCAGGCGTTTATATTTTACCTTGTCGCGCCGCGTCAAAAATTTCAGCAAACAAAAAGAGACCGTAAAGCCGATCAGCTCCGTCCAAAAAATGAATTCCCACAGATTGATCTGCTGAATGCAGAATGTGATGACAGGTGTCCATAAAGAAAACAGAAATATAGCGATAAGCATAAACATGACGGCCATGGCAATCCCCCCGAATTGACGTCCAATGCCCATGCTACGTTACTTGAACGGGCAAGTCCATACGGGGCTTAAAGGGGAATGCTTACTCCTTGGTTATTATAACGATTTCGGCTTGCGCTTAAAAAACGGCCTGTTCGGCGGATCCCGAAGAGTCAATACCGCATTCACGGCTTTACTCACGGGTTTTGTCAATGCGCGCCCGGCAGCTTTAATATCGGCGATGGTGATACCGCAGCCTTCCGCCTTATCACCGTATTTTTCCCGGTACACCGCGCCCGTATCCAGATTAAAGCAATTACCAAGCCTTAACGCAGCGCCTTCATTCACGGTATGGCCTGAAAAAATACGGCCAATCCCTGCAATTTCACTGTTGTCACCTTCTTCGGCGCGGCGGCGGCCCCATAATGCGGTTTCCACCGTATCCGGATCTCCCGCTTTCAGCTGTTTCAGGAATGTTTTCCAATCCATATTTTCCGGTACTTCGGCATGAACAAAGCCGACCGTGCCGCGGTCGGTTTCAACCTCCATCGCCAAAGGCAGTTTTTCAAAAGCGGCTTTCAGTTTTTTGCGAAAGGCGGGGCTTTCTTTTTTCAGCCAGCCCGCACCGTTGCGGCGGGCATTGAATTCCGCCTTGACGGAATTCATGCGCCCGTCCTTGTAGCACATATCCATGAAAATATCTTCGTGATTGCCGCGCAGCGCATAAAACCACGGCTGCTCCAGATATTCCAGACAACGGCGGGAATCCCTGCCGCGATCAATCAGATCGCCGACGGAAATCAGCCTGTCTTTTGCGGGATCGAATTTGACCTCTTCCAGCGCTTGATCCAGCAGATCATAAGCGCCGTGAATATCGCCGACGACAAAATCGCGGCCTTCGGTATTTTTCGGCAATTTCAGAACAGCGGGCATTCCGATCGCCCCTTTTTTCAAAACCTGCGGCTATTAATAATCATACCAATAGCTGCTGCGTTTCTGATATCCGGTCACCACGCGGTCACCGGTAATCGTGCGCGCCGTTGTAAAGGTGTAATAGCTGCCCGGTTTCACATCTTCCCACAGCTCTTCCATTTCACCTTTGGAAAGGCCACCCAGCGTCGGGCGCACTTCATAACGGTTGCCGTCACCCAGTTCCAGAATATGGCGGGTGTTTTCGTTGAAATCACGGCTTAACTGGCGCGATTCCTCAACCACTTCCGGCGCCTGTCCGACAACTTTGCCATCCTGCAACTGGTCGCGCATTTCCTCCAGACGGAACAGCTCTTTTGTCACAACGGACTGGGTCTCGGTAATCACCTGTTTATCGGCAACGCGGGTATAGCTTAGCTCCTGCTCGGTCATATTTTGCACGCCGATCGGCAGCGCAACCGCCGCGAAAACGGCAGCAAGGCCGAGTTTGGTGACTTTCTGACGGCGCGTTTTGAAGCTGAACAGGCTTTTCGTGCCTTTTACGACATTGTCTTTAAAGTCAGCGATTTTATCTTCAAGATCGCGGTTATCTTTTTTTCTGTCTGCCATATCTTTCTATCCTTCCTCAAAAACGGGATCTAATTACTGCTGCGGACGCGGGCCGGTCGTGCCGGTACGCTGTGCGGGCTGGTCATTATTTTGTCCGCTGCCATTTTGCAATTGTTCCAGCTGTTTTTGCAGTTTCAGAATTTCCAATTGACGTTCAATATCTTCCAGACTGGGTTGTGCGGATGTACCGCCTGTTGTCGGCGTCGTCACCGCAGGTGTCGTTTTTGCGGCATCACGCTGCTGTCCGGCACCGTTATTGAATTCAGCCTGCAGCTCAATCCCCTGCTCGCGTGCCTCGCGGATTTCGCGCCAGTTATTCGGCAGGCGCTCGACGGACATAATATTCGGCGGGCCCATAAAGTCCCAGCCCTTCACAACCGCTTCATACCATGCGCCCGGTTTCAGATTGGCATCAATGGTTTCAACTTCATTACGATTCTTCAAATCGATGCGGGAGGGGTCATTGGCAAAAATACCCTGCGGCGTTCTGATAATGCGTCCCAGCACTTCCTGATCACAGGCTGAACGGTTGACGGAGACTTCCGGTTCTTTCCATGAAAAATGCTTTTCGACTTTCACTTCGTCACAGGTTTCACGGACAATCGTGCGCTTACTGTCCAGCGCTTCGACCTGAAACTGTACCGTCCGCTCCGTTTCATCATAAAGATATTTACCGCCGACCGCACCGCCGATTGCACCCGCGCCAACCGCCAGTGTCACGCCGCCGATAATGGCCTTGCGCTTCATTGCTTTGAAGTTAAAGCGCTCTGACAGACGCAGATTGGGTTTCATGCGTTTCAAGAAAGACTTTTTCGGCGTTTTCGGAGCTGCCGGTGCTTCCGGCTTGCTATCAGGCTGTTTTTTATTATCGTCGGCCATATCTCGTCACCTCGTCTTAAAAATCAAACAAAAATATACGGCACCCGTTTTACCGGATTCCATTCCTTACACACCGCCGTCAGACGCGCCTGCGTCTTTATATTCGCTTAATGCCTTGTTCCTGAGGCAAATCATATTTACAAAAATCCTTGTCACGTACAAGGGAAAAAACAAAAAATAACGGCTATGCGGCTGATTATTTGACTTTTCTTGCACATATGGTAAAAAAGCCGAAAGAAAAGGAACAAATCATGTTCATCGACAGCCACTGCCATCTGGATTTCCCTGATTTTGAAGAAGACGGCCTTGAAAGCGTCGTCGCCCGCGCAAGCGATGCAGGGGTCGGGCAAATGGTCACGATCTGTACGCATATTACAAAATTTCCGCAAATCCGCGATATTGCCGCACGTTTCGACAATATTTTCTGTACCGTCGGCACACATCCGCATAATGCCGGCGAAGAAGCGGAAGAGGCATATGATTGTGACGCCATTATTGCCTTGGCCGACAGCCACGAAAAAGTCGTCGGTATCGGTGAAACAGGGCTGGATTATTATTACGATAACGCCCCGCGTGAGCGGCAGCTGGACAGTTTCCGCCACCATTTAAAAGCCTGCGCCGCAACCGGTCTGCCCGTCATTGTCCATACCCGCGATGCCGATGATGATACGGCCGCCATTCTGAAGGAAGAATATGCGGGCGGAAAACTGACAGGGGTCATGCATTGTTTCAGCTCCGGCGCGGAACTGGCAAAGAAGGCGCTTGATCTGGGTTTTTACATTTCTCTGTCAGGCATCATCACCTTTAAAAAAGCCGATGATTTGCGCGAAATTGTCAAAACCGTGCCGCTGGACCGTATTCTGATCGAGACCGATTCTCCCTATCTTGCGCCCGTGCCGATGCGCGGAAGAAGAAACGAACCCGCCTTTGTTGCCCATACGGCAGCCAAACTGGCGGAAATAAAAGACGTTTCCACCGAGGAAATCGGAGAAATCACGACGGAAAATTTTTACCGCCTTTTCAAAAAGGTGAAAAGATTATAGAGTGTGCGCCCGTCCTCAATGAAAGCACGGCGGCAGAAAAAGGAAGCAATAAAAATGAAGGTTACGGTACTCGGCAGCGGTTCTTCAGTCGGCACACCGGCTGCCGGCGGTTTTTGGGGGACCTGTGATCCCGATAATCCGAAGAATGCACGCAGCCGCGCATCCCTGCTTGTACAGGATGACGGCACCGATATTCTGATCGATGCCACTTATGATTTGCGTATGCAGCTGAATGCCGCTAAACAGAACCGGATTGATGCCGTCTTGCTGAGCCATGCCCATTCCGACCATATTTGCGGCATTGATGATTTGCGCGTCATCAGCTATCACCGCGGCGAACCGATTCCGCTTTATACCAATCAGGCCACGATGGATGATTTCGGCGGTCATTTCGCCTATGCTTTCCGCGGCGGTTACGGCGGTGTTTACCGTCCGTTTCTGGCGGCTAATGTTATTCCCGAAACAACGGAACTGAAAATCGAAGGCACAAAAATCAATGTTTTCCCGCAGGATCACGGCAGCTGTACCTCACTGGGTTTCCGTTTCGGTGATTTCGCCTATTCCGTCGATGTGCAGGATTTCACGGAAGCCTCACTCAAGGCGCTGGAAGGCATTGATACATGGATTGTGGATTGCGCAGGCTATCACCGTGAAGAATCCGCCACGCATGCCACTTTGAAACAGGTGAAAGAATGGGTCGAACGGTTAAAGCCGCGCATGACCTATCTGACGGTACTGACCAATTTTATGGATTACGATACGCTCTGCGCCGAATTGCCCGAGAATATCCGCCCCGCCTATGACGGTATGGTGCTGGAATTCGACTAAACGGTCTTTTCCTTATATTCACACAGATCATTGACGATGCAGTTGACGCAATCAGGCTTGCGCGCTTTGCAGACATAACGGCCGTGCAGAATCAGCCAATGATGTGCATGCTGCAAATATTTTTTCGGCACGACTTTTAAAAGCTTCTGCTCCACCGCTTCCGGCGTTTTCCCCGGGGCAAGCCCTGTACGGTTGCCCAGACGAAACAGATGCGTATCCACGGCAATGGTCGGATGACCGAAAGCAATATTCAGCACAACATTCGCGGTTTTACGGCCAACGCCGGGCAGCTTCACCAGCGCGTCACGATCTTCGGGCACTTTACTGCCATGCTCCTTAATTAGAATTTCCGACAGCGCGATGACGTTTTTTGCCTTGGCATTATAAAGGCCGATGGTTTTGACATGGTCAATCAGCTTGTCCAGCCCCAGCTTGACCATATCCTCAGGCGTTTTCACGATTTTGAACAGTTTTTCTGTTGCCCTGTTCACGCCCGTATCCGTCGCCTGCGCCGACAGCACCACCGCCACCAGCAATGTGTAGGGATTGGTGTAATTCAGCTCCCCTTTTGGTTCAGGGTTTTGCTGTTGCAAGCGGGCGAAAAATTCATCTATTTTCTTTGCATTCATCATGGTTTCCTTGCTATATAAACCGCATGACAGCAAATATCACATATCTGGATAAGAGAAAACAACCCCATAGCGTTGCGTGGGGCTGTATGGCGATCACTCAAAAAGACGGTATCGGCTATGAAGGCCCGGTTCTGTTTGCTTTTGACGGTGCAGAACTCTGCTTCCTCGGATTGACGGATCAGCAAGCCGATCTGCAAAAACATTTCCCCCAATCCGCTTTAGCGCCCGCCACGAATGTACAGCTAAAAGCCGCAAAAAACTGGCTGCTGACAGGCGAAGATGCGCCTGCGATGACACTTTACGGCACGGCATTCCAGCAAAAAGTCTGGAAAGAACTGCTGAAAATCCCCTGCGGTAAAACCGTCACCTATCAATATGTCGCAGAAAAAATCGGAAAACCGAAAGCCGTCCGCGCCGTTGGCAGTGCCGTTGGCAAAAACCCGCTCTCCGTCTTCGTCCCCTGTCACCGCGTTGTCCATACAAGTGGCGGCAAAGTCAATTACGGCTGGGGCGCAGAGATCAAACTGCAATTACTGACTTTCGAAAGTCTGCTTTAATGCACGATAATATATTCGTCGTTCCAAGCTTGTTTTGGAATCCACTTCCCTGCCTGAAAGATATGCGCCTATGGAAGCGTGGATCCTGAAACAATTTCAGGATGACTTTTTTGTCAAAGATTAATTGTATTGTGTCCCGCTTTTTTCCGTGTCCCGCTTTTTTCCCGCTTTTTTTCGCTTTTTTTCGCTTTTTTTACACAGCACAACATGGAACGGGTTTCCGAACTAGCGCAGGAGAGCGGTTTGGTTTTAGTCTGACATTACATTTTTAAATCTAAAAAGGGCTTATACTTTTCTTTGGCCAATTTTATCCATGGTTCTAATTCATGGTCTTCAAGATACTGCTTTTTTGTTTGTTCTTCTGCATCTAGAGAGAAGTTGAAATCTTGAACAATGTTTAAATAATGGTATGGAGTCTCGCAGTCTAGTCCGCCATTAACACCATCTAGGTACTTTCCTGTTTCAGATAAAAATGTAGCCCAAGACAATTCATGCCTTTCATATCTCAAATACAAACAGGCAACATGGAATTTTTCTATATCTGCTGGTACAGGCTCAAATGGTTCACTAAATACATACTCTCCAAGCGCTTTGATTAAGTCGCCCTGATATTTTTTTGTAGAAAGATCACATAACCATGAAGGGAGAGCTTCCGTTGCTCCTATCAACTTATCTGCCCATGGGTGGATATAGGTAAAATTTATGAGGCCAGCATCTAGCATTTCATAAATATAGAGGCATTCATCTTTATTAGGCATTTTTTTTGTCATAGTTTTAGTTCCGGAAAAAGCGGGAAAAAGCGCACGAAAAAGCGGGACGCAATACATTTTTTGGGGAAGTCTGCATGAAGAGCAGTAAAAGGGTCAGATAAATTAGCCAATCTCCCCGTCATGTCTTCGACAACCCCAGCACATCCTGCATCGAATAAAAGCCGGGGGCTTTGTCTTTGGTCCAGAGTGCGGCGGTGACAGCGCCGCGTGCGAAGATAGAGCGGTCAGTGGCTTTATGGCTTAAAATCAGTCTTTCGCCGCCAGCGGCAAAAACCACATCATGTTCACCGACAATATCACCGCCGCGCATCACAGAAAAACCGATTGCACCCTTTTCACGTTCGCCTTCGCGAATGTCGTAATCAGGTTTATAATTTTCAATCTCCCGACCTTTTGCCGCATATTCCGCCAGTGCCAGTGCCGTGCCTGAGGGCGCGTCTTTTTTAAATTTGTGATGCGCTTCGAAGATTTCGATATCGTAATCATCGTCCAATATTGATGCGGCTTTTTTTACCAGCGAGCAAAGGATATTCACCCCCAGACTCATATTCGGCGCCCAGACGACCGGCACGGTATCCGCCGTATCGCGCAGCATATCCAGATGTTCCTCCGTCAGCCCGGTCGTACCGACAACCAGAGCGGTTTTGGCCGCTTTGGCAAATTGGCAATGTTCCTCCACACAGTCGGGGGAGGTAAAGTCAATCGCCACATCCGTGCCTGCGAAAACCGTCTGCATACGGTCTGTTGCCAATGCGCCAACGGGCTCGCCGCCGGCAATCACGCCCAGATCCTTATCAATTTTGCTTTTATCCTTGCCGATATGTCCGCCGGACAAGAATTCCTTATCCTTTTCCAGCACCGCGCGGATGACGGCCTGCCCCATACGTCCTGTTGCTCCGAGTACGGCTATGCGCATTTTTTTCTCCTTTTTTAATGTTTTTAGTGTAGGCTGAAAATGCGGTATACAAAAGGGCTTATCTATGAGTTTTACGGACAAATTTTTCAAAAAACGCGGCGCATCGCTCTTTGCGGCGGGGTTTCTTGCCGCGCTGTCTTTTACGGCGACAGACGCTTATGCCCTGAACGCACCGCATATTCTTGCGCCGCATGAATCAAGCTATTCCGTGCGCATGACCGACCGCAATTCCGCCAGCCCTCTTGTCAGTATTAACGGCGAAATGTCCTATCATCTGGATGATACCTGTGACGGCTGGACGGTTTCACAAAGCTTTTCTTTGAATTATCTTTACAGTAACCAGCGCGGCTTTTCCGAGAAAAAGCACTTCACAAACTGGGAAGCCAAAGACGGCAGCGGCTTCCAATTCGCCTCGAAAAGCATGGTCAATGGCGAATTAAGTGATGAATTCCGCGGCAGCGCCACACAGATAAACGGCAATGGCAACGGCCATGCCGAATTTCAGGTTCCCGAAGGCTTGTCCTTTGATTTCGAGCAAAAAACGCTCTTTCCCAACCAGTATATTCTGGAACTTTTAAAACGCGCCGAAAAAGGCGAAAAATTTTATAACATGGTCTGGTTTGACGGCGCGGATGAAAGCGGCCTGGTCGAAGTGAACACTTTTATCGGCGATGAGCTGACAAAAGAAGAAATGATCGCCCTGCGCCTGAAACTGGCAAAAAACCCCGAAATCGCCGCCGAAATGCTGACGGAACGCGCATGGCGGATGCGCCTGGCTTTTTTCCCGCTTTCCCAAAATGATGATACCGAAGGCGGCACACCGTCACATGAAATGGATGTTATTCTGCATGATAACGGCATTGTCAGCGAAGCCGCCGTACATTTCGGCAGTTTTACCATTCTTGAAACCCTGAAATCTCTGGGTCCGAAGAAAAAGAACGACTGCTGACATATCGTCCTTTAAAGAAATTATGAAATAAAAGGTAAAGATTTTATTAACCAATACCGTGTTATAAAGTGATGTGACAGGTGAATACGGTCTTTTCAAAGCCCTTCCTTCTCTTTCGAAATACTGGCAAAACACAGGTGATATATGTCCAAAACCGTTCTGATTGTTGAAGATAACGAGCTGAATATGAAGCTTTTCGACGATCTGCTCTCCGCACACGGCTACAAGACCGTCAAAACACGGGACGGACGTGATGCCGTTGATCTGGTGCGCGAACATATGCCTGATCTGATTGTTATGGACATTCAGCTTCCGGAGATTTCCGGCATTGAAGTCACGCAAATGCTGAAAGCCGAAGAAGCATTGAAGCATATTCCGGTTATTGCCGTCACAGCTTTTGCCATGAAAGGTGATGAAGAAAAAATCCGTGCCGGAGGTTGCGAGGACTATATCGCCAAGCCGATTTCGGTTCCGCAATTTATTCAGACGGTAAAAAAATATTTGGATTAAGGAAGAGTTTATCTTTATCCTTTAGGGTGAAGAGAGGGGTAAGGCAGAATAATTTCACATTGTTTTTTGTCTTACAAATGTAAAAATATTAACGGCGATTGATGAAAAAAAATGTCTGCACGTATTCTGGTTGTTGACGATATCCTGCCAAACGTAAAGCTGCTCGAAGCCAAGCTGAAGGCGGAATATTATGATGTTCTGACCGCAACAAGCGGTCCGGAGGCGCTGGAAATTGCCGAAAAAGAAAAGCCCGATGTCGTGCTTCTGGATATTATGATGCCGGGCATGGACGGATTCGAAGTCTGCGAACGTCTGAAAGCAAACCCCGCCACTGTCCATATTCCCGTCGTTATGGTCACTGCTTTGACCGATGCCACTGACCGCGTACGCGGATTGGAGGCAGGCGCGGATGATTTCTTGAGTAAGCCCGTGAATGATACCGCACTGATGGCACGTGTACGTTCGCTTGTACGTCTGAAAATGATCGTTGATGAATGGCAGGTACGCGAAAAAGCCGCAAACCAGCTTGGCGCCATGGACAGTGATAAAACCATTATGGCCGAGTCGGTTGAAAATGCCCATATTCTGGTGGTGGAAGACAACCAGATGGAAAGCAGCAAAATGGTGGAGACCATGGAGCGCGACAATGCAAAAGTCGTTGCCGTCCGGCAGGGTGAAGATGCCATGGGCGAAGCCCAGTTCAAGGATTTCGACCTGATTGTCGTCAGCCTGAACATGGTGAATGAGGACGGGCTGCGCCTGTGTTCCTTCTTCCGCTCGAACGAGCGCAGCCGTGCCGTGCCGATTTTGATGGTCGGCGAAGAACAGGATATGCCGCGAATTGCCCGCGGGCTTGAAATCGGTGCGCATGACTATATTCTGCGCCCGCTTGACCGGAACGAATTTATCGCCCGTGTCCGTACACAGATCCGCCGCAAGCGTTATCAGGACCGGCTGAAAACAAATTATGAACTGAGCCTTTCCATGGCGCTGACAGATGAGCTGACCGGACTTTACAACCGCCGCTATCTGATGGTTCACCTTGAAAAAATTCTGGCAAAACACGAAATCGATAAAAAGCCTGTCGGCATTCTGATGCTGGATATTGACCATTTCAAACCCTTTAACGATACCTATGGTCACGATATCGGGGATTTCGTCCTGAAAACTTTTTCCGAACGCGTCAATAAAGGCCTGCGTAGCCTTGATATGGTCGCACGTATGGGTGGTGAGGAATTTGTCGCCATCCTGCCCGATGCCACGCAGGAAGTCGCCATCATGGTTGCCGAACGTCTGCGCAGGATGATCGGCGACAAGGTTTTTGAATGCGATCAGGTCGAAGGCGGTGAACTTTCCGTGACCGTCAGTATCGGCGGCTTCGTCCTGACCGAAACAGGTATTGATCCGAACCGCGCTTTGAAAGAAGCGGATGATGCGCTTTACGAAGCGAAAGAGGGCGGCCGCAACTGTTGCGTTTTCAAAGGCATCGGTAAAATTGATCCTGCCAGCGTACCGCAACGGCGTCCTAAAAACGAGGAAGGCGGCGATAACGGCGATACGGGCGCGGAAGGAAATACCGCACCGCCGCCACAAGCAACCGGCAATGCGGATACTGCCGCCACAGCTCCCGGCACAGCGACGCCGCAACAACCCGCCAGAACACCATCCCCTGCAGATAGCGGTTTCTTTGATGAACCGGATGAAGATGAAGCCCCGCAGGCACAAAAACCATCCATAACAGATGAGAAACATCCTACACCGATTGCAGCACCGCCACCGCCTTCACCCGGGAAAACCACAATCATTCCTGATGACGGCTTTTTTGTCGATCCATCCCTGACAGATCCTATGGGGTCATCGCCTGCGCCGCAACAGGCAGCACCACCCGTGCCGCCGCAACCGGCGCAAACAGCACAACCTGCACCGCCGCCGCAACAACCGCCGCAGCCGGAACAAACGGCGCAACCTGCACCGCCGCCGCAACAACCGCCACAGCCGCAGCAAACGGCGCAACCCGCACCGCCGCCGCAACAACCGCCACAGCCGGAACAAACAGCGCAACCCGCTCCGCCGCCGCAACAACCGCCACAGCCGCAGCAAACAGCGCAACCCGCTCCGCCACCGCAACAACCGCCGCAGCCGCAGCAAACGGCGCAACCCGCTCCGCCGCCGCAACAACCGCCGCGGACGGAAGAGGAGAACAAAAAAGAGGAAGAAGACAGTGAAAACACGCATGGCAGCACCAGCGCCGCAGGAAGTTAACCCCTTCTAAACCATTCTAAAATGTAGAAAAATCCTCTTTCCCCTTCCATTTTTTTCTCTTTTCGCGTATACTTTTCCGATATCTCGGAAGAGTATTTTTTATTGTTACCAAGGACATGGCATGTTTAAGGCTCTGAAAGAATTTATCAAAGATCCCGCAGGAGCAATTGCGCTGATATTTGTCGGCGCAATCGGCGGTTTTGCCGCAGTCGTTTCTTATGGCATCCATGAGATGAACCCCGAAAAACCGGGGCAAGAAGTTGTTGACCAGCTGACGAAAGATATTTTAAACCCCGCCATCGGTGCGGATGAATTGCGCCGCCGCGGTTATTTCACCCGCGGGGATACCGCCCAATATCTGGACGGATGCCGTAACCAGTATCTGACATCGGAATTTTCTAAAACAGCAACACCGCAAGAGATGGCACAGGCCATTACCGATTGCGTCTATGATAAAGCTGCGGCACAATACCGGGAAACGTCGGAAACGGCGCGGGAAGCCCTGCAAACTGCCGGAATTGCTCCTGCCAAAGTCGCCGAAGGACTTGCACATGAAATTGTCGAACAGGCGCAGCATGCCGGACAGGTTATCGGTGAAACACTGACCACTGATAATAAGACGGGCAGTAATGACAATGTGGATAGCAATAAACCGCGTCGCGGCTCTGTGCAGCAAAACACGATGGCACCCGGCGCGCCTTAAAAAACTCTACACTTTTTCTTTATGTTTCGCCGCTCTTACGCTTCCCCGTAAGGAACCCAGATATTTTTGACTTCCGTTGCATGGCGCAGGAATTCTTCGCCTTCCGCCTGATCGGCGTTGAACCAGTCACGCTTCAGACCGTCCGCACACCATGTCCGTTTCAGATTGGTCACGGATGATTTTTCAACAAAGGCCGATCCTGTCATATCAGGGCCGAAATACCACAGCGCATCAACATTGTCATGTTCCGCCAGCGTTTTTGTCAGTTCCTGACGCCATCCAGTGACAATATTGACAACACCTGCGGGCAAATCGGAGGTTTCCAGCACCTGATAGAAATCAACCGCCGCAAGCGGATGTTGTTCGGAGGGGAGTACAATCACGCGGTTCCCCATCGCAATCGCCGGAGCAATCAATGAAATAAAGCCCAAAAGCGGCGCTTCATCAGGGCAGATCACGCCCATAATGCCGACCGGCTCTTTCATCGCAACGGACACCGTGCGCAGCGGCGGCGTATGTACCGTGCCTTCATATTTATCGCACCATGCGCCATAGGTGAACAGACGCTGTAAAGACAATTCGACCTCTTCCGTCGCTTTTGCTTTACTTGCGCCCGTCATGGACATGATACGGGCTGCAAATTCTGATTTGCGGCGCTCCAGATTTTCAGCAATGAAATACAAAATCTGCGCACGAAGATGATGCGCGGCCTTGCTCCAGCCTTCCGCTTTGCGCGCGGCCTCAACCGCATTACGAATATCTTTGCGGTTACCTTCACCAACCTGACCGACAAATTCCCCTGCCGGTGACAGAACCGACAGATTGTAATTACCGTCAGGGCGCGTCTGCTTGCCGCCGATAAAGAATTTCGGCGTCTGGTCAATAAAGCCGCTGGCGGATGCCGCCGGTTTCAAACCGCGTTTTTTGGTAATCCCCTTACCCTCGGAAGCGGCATAGGGTTTCAGTTTTTTGACAACGCTTTTCTTGAGGTAAGCATACATGCCTTCACGTCCGCCTTCGCGCCCGAAACCGGATTCGCGGTAGCCGCCAAAACCGCAAGCCGCATCAAACAGATTGGCGGAATTGAGCCAGACCACGCCCGCCTTCAGTTTCGGAGCAAGATCCAGCGCCAGATTAATATTCTCGCTCCAGATACCTGCCGCCAGACCGTAACGCGTATTATTGGCCAATGCGACGGCTTCTTCCGGTGTACGGAATGTCATTGTGGACAGGACGGGGCCAAAAATCTCTTTTTCCGCAACGGTTGCCGAAGGCGACACATTCGCCAATACGGTCGGCGGTACGAACCAGCCGTTTTTCGGCATCGCGCAAGACGGCTGCATCAGTGTTGCGCCTTCTTTTACGCCCTGTTTAATCATGGCCGTAATATTGTCGTATTGTGTTTTATCAACCACCGCACCCATATCAATGGATTTATCAAGCGGGTTGCCAACGCGGAAATTCTCCATCCGTGCCGCAAGTTTTTTATGCATTTTTTCGGCAACGCCTTCCTGCACCAGCAAACGTGAACCGGCACAGCAAACTTCGCCTTGATTGAACCAGATACCGTCAACAACGCCTTCAACCGCACTGTCCAGATCGGCATCATCAAAAACAATCATCGGAGATTTCCCGCCCAGTTCCAGTGTCAGGGCTTTCCCCGTTCCGGCAGTTGCAGCACGGATAATGCGGCCGACTTCCGTCGAGCCGGTGAAAGCGATTTTATCCACACCGTCATGCGCAACCAGCGCCGCGCCGGTTTTTCCTGCGCCCTGAACGATGTTCACGACACCATCGGGAAGTCCTGCTTCAATACAGATTTCTGCAAACAGTGCTGCTGACAGCGGCGTAAACTCCGCCGGTTTCAAAACAACCGTATTTCCGGCCGCCAATGCAGGGGCGATTTTCCATGCCAGCATCAGCAGCGGGAAATTCCACGGAATGATCTGACCGACAACACCATGCGCCTCATAGCCCGGAAACTCCGTCTCCAACAGCTGCGCCCAACCGGCATGGTAATAGAAGTGACGCGCCGCCAGCGGCACATCAATATCACGTGTTTCGCGGATCGGCTTGCCGTTATCCAGCGTTTCAACAACAGCGAATAACCGTGCATGTTTTTGCAGCAGACGTGCCAAGGCGTAAAGATGTTTGGCGCGGCGGAAAGGAGACAGCGCCTGCCATGCCGGTAAAGCTTTACGCGCAGCTTTCACAGCCGTATCAACATCTTTTGCTGTACCGTCCAGCACATCCGCCAGTTTTTCACCGGTGGCGGGATTGACGGTTTTCATGAATTTTCCGTCTTTCGGCAGAACCCATTTCCCGTCAATATAATGGCCGAATTTCTGTTTGTGATCGGCAAGCCATGCCATAGCATGATCCGCACTTTCAGGAGCAGGGCCGTATTCCATCGTCTCGTAGATTTCCTTGATCGTCGCCGTGGAATTTGTACTTGCGGTCATGTTCTGCTCCTTTTTAAAATATGTCTCTTAAAAAATTACTTTTTCTTGCCGTGGCAATGTTTGTATTTCAGCTTGCTGCCGCAAGGACAAGGCGCGTTACGCGGGGTATCTTCCCATGTTGTCGGGTCATTCGCATCAAATTCGGGCTTCACGTAAGTGCCTGCCGCATCGCCGTCACTGTCGTTTCTTCCCTGTTCCGGCATCAAGCCCTCGCCGCGGCCTTCCATCGTGCGGATCGTACCGCTGGACGGCATCGGCGGAATACGCGATTCCGGACCGGCCTCGATCAGACTCAACGCCATCGTAACATTCTCACGCATATGGTCGAGCATTTCCTCGAACATCGCAAAGGCTTCGGATTTATATTCGTTCAGCGGGTCTTTCTGGCCATAGGCGCGCAGGAAAATTCCCTGACGCAGATGTTCCAGATTTTGCAAATGGTCGCGCCAGCTTTGATCCAGCAATTGCAGCAAGACGCTTTTTTCCACCATACGCATCACCGGAGGCGTAAAGCTGGCCGCTTTTTCCGCCATACGTTTGTCGGAATGGTCGGTCAGCTTTTCAAGAATTTCTTCCTGTGCAATCCCTTCTTCCTTTGCCCATTCCTCCAGCGGTTCATCCAGCCCCAGCAGACGAAGTGCTTCATGTTTTAGCGTCTCGACATTCCAATGTTCGGCATAAGTTCCCGGCGGCATATGTGTCGCAACAAGATCTTCGATCAGTTCATGCCGCATATCGCGCACGATATCGGAAACATCATCCGATGACATGACTTCCTTGCGCTGTTCGTAAATGACTTTACGCTGGTCATTCATCACATTATCGAATTTCAGCAGGTTTTTACGGATATCGTAATGCTGTGCCTCGACTTTTTTCTGTGCGCGTTCCAGCGATTTATTAATCAGCGGATGTACAATCGGCTGCCCGTGCGGCAAGCCCATTTTGCGCAGAAAAACATCCATACGTTCGGAGCCGAAAATCCGCATCAGATCATCTTCCAGCGAGATAAAGAATTTACTGGCACCGGGGTCACCCTGACGGCCGGAACGTCCGCGGAGCTGGTTATCAATCCGGCGGGATTCATGCCGCTCAGTACCGACCACATATAAGCCGCCCTGTTCCTTGACGCGGATTGCCGCCTCGTCAATTTCCGCGCGGATTTTGTCTTTGATTTTCTTGCGCTTCAGATCATCCGCATCTTCCGGAATTTCATCTTCGCAGCGCATATCAAAATTGCCGCCCAGTTTAATATCCGTTCCGCGACCGGCCATATTGGTGGCAATCGTGACGGCGCCCGGCTCACCGGCTTTGGAGATAATATGCGCCTCCTGTTCGTGATAGCGGGCATTCAGGACATTATGCGGTATTTTGGCCTTTTTCAGTGTTTTTGACAGGAATTCCGAGCGCTCGATTGAGGTCGTACCAACCAGAACAGGCTGTCGGCGGTCGTAACAATCAGCAATCACCTCTACGATGGCTTCGTATTTTTCTTCCGCCGTACGGTAAATCTCGTCATGGTGATCGATACGCACCTGCGGCAGATTGGTCGGGATGTCGACGACTTGCAGCCCGTAAATATCTTCAAATTCCGCCGCCTCGGTCATAGCCGTACCGGTCATACCGGACAGGGTCGGATAAAGGCGGAAATAATTCTGGAAGGTAATGGAGGCCAGAACCTGATTCTCATTCTGAACATGCACGCCTTCCTTGGCTTCAATCGCCTGATGCAGACCTTCGGACAGGCGGCGGCCATCCATCATGCGGCCTGTGAATTCATCGATCAGCACAACTTCGCCGTCTTTCACAATATAATGGTCATCATGGTTGAACAGCTTATGCGCACGCAATGCCTGATTCACATGGTGAACAAGGCTGACATTCTGCGGGTCATACAGATTACCATCGGTCAATAGCCCCGCATCGCGCAGCAGCTCTTCCACATGATCGATCCCCTGTTCGGTCATGGTCAGGTTTTTGACTTTTTCATCAATCTCGTAATCTTCTTTCACCATATGCGGGATAATTTTATCCACCGCAATATATAGCTCTGCGACATCTTCGACCGCACCGGAAATAATCAGCGGCGTCCGCGCCTCATCAATCAGGATCGAGTCGACCTCATCGACAAGGGCGAAATTAAATTCGCGCTGCACCATATCTTCCAGACGCATCTTCATATTATCGCGCAGATAATCAAAGCCGAATTCGTTATTGGTTCCGTAAGTGATGTCGCAATTATAAGCCGCACGGCGCTCGGCGTCAGAGAGATTGGCAACAATGGAGCCGACCGTCATATCCAGCGCAGCAAAAACCGGGCGCATCCAATCCGCATCACGATGTGCCAGATAATCATTCACGGTCACGACATGCGCGCCTTTTCCGGTCAGCGCGTGCAGATAAGAGGGAAGCGTGGCCACAAGGGTTTTACCCTCACCCGTGCGCATCTCGGCGATCTTACCCTGGTGCAGAACGATACCGCCCATCAACTGGACATCAAAGGGGCGGTGATTAATCGCGCGCTTCGCGGCCTCGCGCACCGTTGCAAAAGCTTCCGGCAGAATATCATCCAGCGTTGCGCCGTCTTCCAGCTTTTTCTTCAGCTTTGCCGTCTGGGCTTTCAGTTCCTCATCCGAGAGTTTTTCCATCTCGGGTTCAAGGCTGTTGATCTGATCCACGGGCTTGTGCAAGCTGCGCAAAGCGCGGTCATTACTGCTGCCGAAAATTTTGTAAGCGAGTGCGCCAAACATATCGATAAACTTCCTCATATCATCATCATCCTGTATATCTGTGTTTTATACACCTCCAAGCCGCGCGTTACAAGCATTTACTCTCTCATTATCGCGCAAAATTCTCCCTTGCAATTGCCGTAAAACCCTGCCATTAATGTCTGCATTAATCCCATAAAGACAAGAATTTTTAAGGAGAAGTCTTATGTCAGCACGTATCAAACGCTTTACCTTTGCCGCCATTTTTTCCGTTGCGGTTCTGGGCCTTGCTTTTACCGCCCATCACGCCTCCGCCGAAAAAGCGGATGCCGGCAAAGAAAACCCGACTGTTGCCATCGTCAATGGTGACGAAATCAAGCGCAGCGACGTCATGCATATTATGAAAGACCTGCCGCCGAATATGCCGGTTTCAGCTGAGCAGATTTTCCCGATGCTGATTGACCAGATGATTACAGACCGCCTGCTGAAAGCGGAAGTATCAAAAGCGAAACTGGATAACGACCCCGAAGTGAAAGAACGTCTGGCCAGCGCCCATGACCAGATTCTGAAAGCGGTTTATCTTGAGCGCAAGGTGAAGTCAGGCGTCAGCGACAAAGAGGTGAAAGCCGAATATGCCAAGCTGAAAAAAGAGCTGGGCGATAAAATGGAAATGCATGCCCGTCATATTCTGGTTGAATCCAAGGATAAGGCTGTCGAGCTGATCAAACAGCTGGATGCCGGCGGCGATTTTGCAGAGCTGGCAAAAGAACATTCCAAAGACCCCGGCGCAGCCAATGGCGGCGATCTGGGTTACTTCACCAAAGAGGAAATGGTTCCCGAATTCAGCACAGCCGCATTTGCCCTAAAAAAAGGCGCTTATTCAAAAGAGCCGATTAAAACACAATTCGGCTGGCATATCGTAAAGGCCGAAGATCTGCGCAAACGCGCCGCACCGAAACTGGAAGACGTTGCCGACCAGATCAAAGGCAAGCTGGGCCAGAAAGTGCTGGAACAATATGTGCAAAATCTGCGCAAAACCGCTGAGATCAAACGCTTCACCTTTGACGGTGAGCCGCTGAACTAAACAGCGCAGCACAGCTATTGAAAAACGCCCTCGCAAAACGGGGGCGTTTTTTTACATCTGCGGAATATTCTTCAAAGACAATCAGCTACGCGTCACAGAGTGAACGATTAATAAGGGCGTTCCAGCTTTTGCTTTTTCTTCTTGCCGAAATTTTGGAGCGGCATCGTGTATTTGATGCCGATGAATTCAGTGCGGTCGTTGTGATTCAACGATCTGCCATTGGTAATCATGTGCGCATCAAGGCTAAGCCGCGCGCCATTGGCCAGTTTCGTACCGATCTCCGCGCCAAGGCGGTAGGCAATCGTCTTTTTCAGATCAACGCCTGCGCCGTCTTTATAGGCACCGACAGCCAGCGACGGCATAAAGAAGATTTTTTCCGTCATATCCAGCGGCAGACCGACACCGGCATAACCGAACATCGCACCGTTGGAGGCCAGCATCGCACCGAAGATTGGCTGCAATTTACCGATAATGCGTACACCGGGCTGGAATTCAAAATTAAACGCGCCCGCCAATTGACCATTGGTAAAGGCATCATAAACACCCAGGCTAAGGCCAAAGAAGGACGTGCCTTCCTGTACCTGCACGATCCGGTTTTCCGGCGCGGCGGTTTGTGGGACAGGTGCTTTTTCAGCTGTTGCATCGGCTTCCGGCGCAGGCGGCGTTGCCTGTACGGGTTCGACTTTCTTCTCCTGCGGCGTCAGCGGCACCGGCGTATTATCGCCATCCGGCTCAATACCGTTGATATCCATCAAAGCGCGATCCAGCGGCGTCATCTCTTCCGTATAGCCGGGCGGCATACCGTCCGCAAAAACGGGAGCACCCGCCAAAAAGACCGTCAACGCCGCAGCGCAGACGAGACCGGTGCGGAAGACGGATGTTTTATTTTTCCTGCGCAGGCTCATATTATTTTCACGTTAACTATTTCTTAACTTTCATCATTATGGCGCAGACAAAAATTTTATACAAGCCCTCCCGTTCTTCTATATGCGAATATTTTCAGCCTTGCCCGTCCTGCCGCAGGAATGCTATGATAGGCGCGTATTAAAACCCTCAAACAAGTTCTAAAAAGTAAAAAAATGGCCGGACATTCCAAATTCAAAAATATTCAGCACCGTAAAGGCGCACAGGACAAAAAACGCGCCAAGGCGTTCAATAAACTGGCGCGGGAAATTACCGTCGCCGCAAAGCTGGGTATGCCCGACCCTGACATGAACCCGCGGCTGCGCGCAGCAATTTCTGCGGCAAAATCGGCCAATATGCCCAATGACCGCATTGCCCGCGCCGTTAAAAGCGGCAGCCCCGGCGGCGACGATGCCAATAATTACGAAGATATCCGCTATGAAGGCTACGGGCCGGGCGGCGTGGCCATTATCGTTGATGCGCTGACTGACAACCGCAACCGTACCGCCTCCGAAGTGCGCACCGCCTTCAGCAAAAACGGCGGAGCGCTTGGCGAAACCGGATCCGTGAATTTTATGTTTGACCGTGTCGGGTTGATTACTTACCCCCTTGCCGCCGCCGAAGAAGACCAGATGTTTGAAATCGCCGTCGAAGCCGGCGCAGCCAATGTCGATAATGACGGCGAATTTTATGAAATCACCACCGCGCCCGACGGTTTTGCCGCCGCACGCGATGCGCTGGAGGAAAAACTCGGTGCGCCGGAATCGGCGGGGCTGACATGGCTGCCGCAAAATACCGTCTCCCTGAGCGAAGCGCAGGCCGCAACGCTGCTGAAACTGATCGATGCGCTGGAAGACAGCGATGATGTGCAATCCGTATCCGCAAATTTTGAAATTGATGATGCGATCATGGAAAAACTGATGGCTGCCGGATAATAATTATAAGAACGGCCGCCTTATAATATCTTTAGGAAGCGAAGCCATGCGAATTCTCGGCATAGACCCCGGCCTGCGCCATACCGGATGGGGTATCATCCGTTTTCAAAGCGGGCATTTATCCCATATCGCGCATGGCGTGATTTCCCCTTCCCCGTCACTGCCGCTCTCTCAGCGTCTATTGGCAATCCGCGAAGGGCTTGTCCGCGTTATCCGTGAACATGCCCCCGAACAGGCGGCGATTGAAGAAGTTTTTGTCAATAAGAACGGTGCCTCAACCTTAAAGCTTGGCATGGCACGCGGCGCCTGTTTCCTTGCCCCGGCAGAGGCCGGATTGGATGTCGCGGAATATGCCGCCAATCTGGTGAAAAAATCACTGGTCGGCACAGGCCATGCCGCAAAAGGACAGGTACAGATGATGATCGGCACGCTGCTGCCCGGTATTGAAATCAAATCGGAGGATGCGGCGGATGCGCTTGCCGTTGCCGTCTGTCACGCCCATCACGGCAGCACCGCTGCCCTTTACACGCAAGGAAGAGTTTTAAAATGATCGCACGGCTTTCGGGAAAAATCGCCCATATCGGACTGAATGACATGATTATTGATGTGAACGGCGTCGGCTATCTGGTCTCGGCCTCGTCACGCACATTGTCACATCTGGGCAGTATGGGAGAATTCATCACATTGCTGATTGAGACCAATGTCCGTGAAGACAATATCAGCCTGTACGGTTTTATTGATCAGGAAGAAAAAGACTGGTTCAAACAGCTTTGCACCGTTCAAGGCGTTGGGGCTCGTGTTGCACTGGCAATTCTGTCCGTTTCCCCGCCCGAACAACTGCCGCTGGCGATAGCCGCGCAGGATAAAACCGTCTTCAGCCGCGCCGACGGTGTCGGCCCGAAACTGGCAACACGTATCATCACCGAATTGAAAGACAAGGTTGCCAATTTTGATCTGGGCGGTACAAAAGCCGCACCCGCCGCAAAAGCCGGAAGTCCGTTGCCTGCGCAAAAATCATCTCATGCGCAAGATGCCGTTTCCGCTCTGGTTAATCTGGGTTACGGACGCAGCGATGCTTTCCGCGCCGTATCCGAGGCAAGCGGCGCGCTTGGCGCAGAAGCCACATTGGAAGAACTGATCGGGTACGGGCTGAAATCTCTCAGCATCGCCGTCTAATTTAAAAAAAGACAGGACAAACATATGAATACACAGCCCGAACGCAGCATCAGCCCGCAAAAAACCGCAGAAGACGGGTTGATGGAAAATAACAGCGCCAAAGGCATGGCCAACCGCCCACTCGCCCTGACCGAATTTATCGGACAAGATGATTTGCGCAAAAATCTGAACGTCTTTATCGCAGCGGCCAAACAGCGTGGTGAACCGATGGATCATGTGCTGTTTTCCGGCCCGCCCGGTCTGGGGAAAACCACATTGGCACAAATTATCAGCCGCGAGCTTGGCGTCGGCTTTCGCGGCACCGCAGGCCCTGTTATCAGCAAATCCGGCGACCTTGCCGCCATTCTGACCAATCTGCAGCCGCATGATGTGTTATTCATTGATGAAATCCACCGCCTCAGCTCCGCCGTTGAAGAAATTCTCTACCCTGCGATGGAAGACGGGCATCTTGACCTGATTATCGGTGAAGGCCCTGCCGCCCGCACGGTCAGAATTGACCTGCCGCCTTTTACGCTGGTTGCCGCCACAACACGCAGCGGCCTTTTAACCACCCCCTTGCGTGAGCGTTTCGGCATTCCGCTGCGTCTGGAATTTTACGGTGCGGAACATCTCAAACAGATTGTCCTGCGCAATGCCGCTCTGCTGGATACCGAAATCAGCGAAGACGGCGCGTTTGAAATCGCCCGCCGCAGTCGCGGTACACCGCGGATTGCCGTACGCCTGACCCGCCGTGTGCGTGATTTCGCGCTGGTTAGCAGCGGCGGTAAAACCGTTATCGGCAAGAAAGAGGCTGATGCCGCATTGTCGCAGATGGATGTCGATCATGAAGGTCTGGACGGTATGGACCGCCGCTATATGCAGTGTATCGTCGATTTTTACGGCGGCGGCCCGGTCGGCGCCGATACGCTCTCCGCTGCCCTGTCCGAACAGCGTGATGTGATCGAGGAAGTCATTGAACCCTTCCTGCTGCAACAGGGTTTTATCCAGCGCACACCGCGCGGACGGGTGATTGCTGATAAAGGTTACCGCCATCTGGGTCTTGATGCGCCGAAAACGCGCGACAGCGATCTGCTTTCCGCCCTTGACGGCGATACAGGCTTGGCGATATAAGTTGAGCGCAATATAAAAGAACAAGAAAACAGGCGAAGAAAAGCCCATGCTCTGGACACTTGACGAGGCGGCCGCCGCTGCCAAAGGCGAAAAACGGCAAGGCAATGACCGTACGGAGATTTCCGCGGTTATCCATGACAGCCGTGATGTTCCGGCGGACAGTCTTTTTATTGCCCTGAAAGGCCCCAATCACGATGCGCATAAATTTGTCGGCGAAGTCCTGGAAAAAGGTGCCGGCACCGCCATGGTCAGCCGCGTCTGGTGGCAGGAAACCGGCGAAAAAAACTTTCCTGAAGGTAATTTCATTATTGTTGATGACACGCTGGAAGGGCTGGTCAATCTGGCAGCCTCCGCCCGTGCCCGCAGCATCGCACGCGTTATCGGCATTACGGGGTCGGTCGGCAAAACCAGCACCAAGGAATTTCTGGCCACAATCCTGTCTGATCAAGGCAAATGTCACGCCAATAAAAAAAGCTTTAACAATCATTGGGGTGTGCCGCTAACGCTGGCAAATCTGCCGAAAGATGCCGATTTCGCCGTTATTGAAATGGGGATCAACCATGTCGGAGAAATGGGGGCGCTGGCACGGATGGTTGCGCCCGACATCGCCGTCATTACCAATATCGAACCTGCCCATATCGGTAACTTCAATTCGATTGAAGAGATCGCCCGGGCAAAATCCGAAATTTTCTCGGCCATGGAAGACGGTATTGAAAAAGGCGGCATCGCGGTTTTGAACGCCGATAATCCCTACGCACCGATCCTGCAAAAAGCCGCAGAAGATTACGGCGTGGAACATATTGTGACATTCGGAGAAAGCTCCGGCGCGGATTCCCGTCTGCGCGACTGTACGCTGTTGTCGGATGGCAGCCGTGTTTCCGTTAAAATTCTCGGCGATAAATATAAATATCACCTGCCCGTACCGGGAAAACATTTTGTTCTGAACTCCCTGCCTATCTTACTGGTCGTAAAACTGCTGGGCTGTGATATGAAGAAAGCCGTAAAATCGCTGGAACATATCACCCCCGTCGAAGGACGCGGCAATCACATCCCCGTTTTTCTAGGTGACGGCGATATTCCCGTCACCGTGATTGATGAAAGCTATAATGCCAGCCCTGTTTCAATGCAGGCCGCATTGCGCGTACTGGAAATGTCCGTCCCCGCAGCAGAGGGCCGCCGTATTGCCGTACTCGGCGATATGCTGGAACTGGGCGCAGACGGCGCACGCCTGCATATCGAGCTGGTCAATCCCGTCCTGAAAGCCAAGACTGATCTGGTTTTTGCCTGCGGCCCCTTGATGGAGGCGCTTTACAATATCGTGCCCCCCGCATGGCAGGGCGGCTATGCCGAAGACAGCAAAACGCTGGCGCAATTACTGACGGCAATCATACGCCCCGGTGATGTGATACTGGTGAAAGGGTCTCTGGGCAGCCGCATGGCTTATGTCGTGCAGGCTCTGCAGGATCTGCACGTTCCCGGACGCTGCAGCGGAAGCGATGACGGCAGCAAAAGCTGCGAAACGGGAATAGAAAAGGCACGCGAACATGCTGTATAACCTGCTGGCCGATCAGGCTGATAATTTTCAGGCCTTTAACCTGTTCCGCTATATTACTTTCCGCACCGGCGGCGCTTTGATGACGGCGCTGATTATCAGCTTCCTCAGCGGCCCGGCGATTATCCGCTGGCTGAAGAAAAAACAGGGGGAAGGCCAGCCGATCCGTGAAGACGGCCCCGAGACCCATTTCAAGAAAAAAGGCACGCCGACCATGGGCGGCATTATGATCCTGCTCGCCGCAGGGGTGGCAACGCTGTTATGGGCGAATGTGCTGAACCCTTATATCTGGATTGCGCTGGGATGTTTTGTCGGTTTCGCCGCCATCGGCTTTGTCGATGACTACCTGAAACTGACAGGACGCACCCATCTGGGGCTGCCCGGAAAATTGCGCCTGTTTCTGGAAGGTTCCATCGCTTTTGCCGCAACATGCGCCTTTATGCATTTTGCCGGCACACCGATGAGCACCGGTCTGGCCATTCCGTTTTTCAAAGATATTCTGCTGAATCTCGGCTGGTTCTTTTTGCCTTTTGCCATCATCGTCATTGTCGGCACGGCCAATGCCGTTAATCTGACAGACGGGCTGGACGGTCTTGCCATCGGGCCTTTGATGATTGCCTTCGGCTGTTTCGGGATTATTTCCTATCTGGCAGGCCATGCCGTTTTCGCCGAATATCTGCAAATTCATTACGTTCCCGGTACGGGCGAACTGGCCGTTTTCTGCGGCGCATTAATCGGCGCAGGGCTGGGTTTCCTGTGGTATAACGCCCCGCCCGCCATGGTCTTTATGGGTGATACCGGATCACTGGCTTCCGGCGGCGCACTCGGTGCGCTGGCGGTGATGACAAAGCATGAGCTGGTACTGGCGATTATCGGCGGATTATTCGTAATGGAAACGATTTCCGTGATCCTGCAGGTTGCCTCTTTCAAAATAACAGGTAAGCGTATTTTCCGCATGGCACCGATTCATCACCATTTTGAAAAAATGGGGTGGCAGGAAACAACCGTTGTTATCCGTTTCTGGATTATCGCTATTGTTCTTGCATTGCTGGGCCTTGCCACATTAAAATTACGGTAAGGGCTTCTTTTTCTTCGCCCGCCAGTTTCAACCGTTCTTTTTCTTTAGGGCGATGCCGCTTCATGATTGATCTCAGCCGTCTTCTGACAGAAAAGTCTTTTCAAGGAAAACCGATCATGGTCTTTGGCATCGGCTCATCCGGCCTTGCCGCTGTCAGGGCGCTGCATGCCGCAGGGTTCGAAGTTTTTGCCGGTGATGACAATCAGGAGCGCCGAGAAGAAACGGAAAAATCCGGCGCAAAATGGGTCAGTGATCCGCTGGAATTTGATTATAAAACCCTGTCTGCGGTTGTTCTGGCACCCGGTATTCCGCTGCATTTTCCTGTCCCGCATCCGGTTTGCAACCTTGCCGTTGCCGCCGGCTGCCCGTTGATTTCAGATATTGAACTATTCGGATTGGCGCAAACAGGGCATAATCCGATTGTCGCCATTACCGGCACCAATGGCAAATCAACCACGACAGCACTGATCGCCCATATATTAAACCAGCTGGGTATGACGGCAGTTGCCGGGGGAAATATCGGCAAAAACGCACTCGATCTGCCGCAATATGAAGACGGCAAAGGCACTTATGTGATTGAGATATCCTCCTTCCAGATCGACCTTTGCCCGCGTTTCCGCCCTGATATCGCCGTTTTACTGAATATTACGCCTGACCATATCGACCGCCATGGCAGTATGGAAGGCTATGCCGCCGTCAAAGCAAAATTATTTGATGATGCGCGTTTCGCCGTCATCACAGGAGAAGATCATTACTGCAAAGAACTGGCGGCAAAACTTGGTACCGCCATCATCCGCGACCTTCCTGTCCCGACGGACGGATTACCCTGCCTTGCCGGAAAACATAACACGCAGAACATTGCCGCCGCCTATGCGGTCTGCCGCCGTTTGTTGCCCGATATGAAAGATGCGCAGTTCCGCCACGCGCTGGAAACATTCCCCGGATTGCCGCACCGTCAGGAAATTGCCGCCTCTGTCGGGCATGTCGTCTTTATCAATGACAGCAAAGCGACAAATCCCGATGCCACCGCACCTGCATTGGATACTTACGGCAATATCTACTGGATTGCCGGCGGCATCGCCAAAAAAATCAGCGAATTTGACCCGCTGCTGACCAAACACGGCAGGAACATCGCCCATGTCTTTCTGATCGGGGAAGCCGCCAGCGGCATTGCCGAATATCTGCAAAAACACAAAATCCCCTATCACTATTCCGAAACGCTGGACACCGCCGTATATGAAGCCTATCAAATGGCCGCCGCCATGCCGGATGAAAAATCGCATGTGCTGCTGTCACCGGCCTGCGCCAGTTTCGACCAGTTCAAAAATTTTGAACAGCGCGGCGATATTTTCCGGCAATTAGCGCAACGCATTACCGCAGCAGAGGGGGGGCGAACCCATGCTGTCCATTGAACGCACCGATAAATCTATTCTGGGCCGCTGGTGGTGGACGGTTGACCGCTGGTTAATAGGGGCGCTTTTCGGATTAGTTCTCGCAGGGATTATTCTGGTGATGGCGGCCAGCCCCGCTGTTGCCGACCGGATCGGACTGCCGCCTTTCCATTTCGTCATCCGGCATATTATTTTCCTGATTCCGGCGCTGGGGATGATGATGGCGCTGTCAATGATGCAGATGCGCAACATCTGGCGCGCGGCATCGGCGCTGCTGGCAGGCTTTTTTGTATTATTGATCGGCACACTTGTTTTCGGATCGGATATCAAAGGCGCAACGCGCTGGATTCATTTATTCGGCTTCTCCCTGCAGCCTTCCGAATTCATTAAACCCGCCTTTGCCGTAACTGCCGCATGGCTGATTGCCCGCCAACAGGCCGATCCGCATTTCCCCGGCATGATGGCCGCCACCGGTGTGTATCTGGTATTGCTTGCTATGCTGCTGCTGCAACCTGATCTGGGTATGTCTATCGTGTTGTCCCTGATATGGGGTGTGCAGATTTTTCTGGCAGGGCTGTCTTTCGCGCTGATTGCTTTACTGGGTATTCTGGGGATCGGCGGCATTATCGGTGCCTATTTCGTTTTTCCGCATGTGCAAAGCCGGATTGACCGTTTTTTAAACCCCGCCGCGGGCGATAATTATCAGGTACAAAAATCACTGGATTCTTTCCATGAAGGCGGATTATTCGGCACCGGCCCCGGTGAAGGTCATATCAAGCTGTATCTGCCTGATGCCCATGCCGATTTTATTTTCGCCGTCGCCGGGGAAGAATTCGGGCTTATCCTGACATTGCTGCTGATCGGTATTTTTGCCTTCATCGTTATCCGCGGCATGGCACGTGTCTGGGAAAGCGGCGATACTTTCCGCATTCTGGCCGTGACCGGTATTTTGGTGCAATTCGGTGCGCAGGCTTTGATTCATATGGGGTCATCCCTGCAGTTGATCCCTGCCAAGGGCATGACGCTGCCATTCGTTTCTTATGGCGGCTCTTCCCTGTTATCTTTAGGAATTGCCATGGGATTTGTCTTGGCGCTAACCCGCAAAGAACAGACGCGCGACATGTTTTCCGCTGTCCGCCCGTTGCCCGCACCGACCATTCGCGCAGCGCGTCCTTTCTTTAAATAAAGCTGCGTTTTTCGCTGTTCTTGCAAAAAAACAGGCACTATAATGTGCGCATGGAAAATACACAGAATAAACAGCACACGATCTTGCTGTCCGCCGGCGGTACCGGCGGACATTTGTTTCCGGCGCAGGCGCTGGCAACAGAGATTTTAAAACACGGTAACCGCATCATTCTGGCGACAGACAGCCGCGGGCTTGCTTTTCATGAAAAAAGCGCCTGGGCGCAAAAAAGCAGCATTGATGTCAAAGTGCTACCCTCCGCCACGATGGGCAGCGGTCTGCTGGGAAAAATCACCGCCCTTTTTACCATGGGGATGGGCATCCTGAAGGCATTGCTGCTGATTAAAAAAACCAAACCGGATTGCGTGGTCGGTTTCGGCGGCTATCCGTCTTTTCCGGCCGTATTCGCGGCACAGCTTTTAAATGTGCCGACCATTTTGCATGAACAAAATGCCGTTTTGGGCAAAGCCAATGCAAGGCTGGCGAAGAAAGCGAAAAAAATCGCGATCTCCCTGCCCGATACGGAAGGCGTTATTCATTTTGTCCGTAAAACCATATTGGTCGGCAATCCCGTCCGCGCCGATATACTGGCGCAACAGGGGGCGGCGCTTCCCGCTTTTGACGATAATGACACATTAAATATTTTTGTCATGGGTGGTAGTCAGGGCGCGCGTATTTTCGGCGAAGTCATCCCCGCCGCCATCAAATCCCTGCCCGGTGATTTACAACACCGCATCTCTATCCGCGAACAATGCCGTCCCGAAGAAATCGACACCGTTCTCAAACGGTTCGAGGAAACCAATGCCAGCGCCGATATCCGCCCGTTTTTCAATGATGTTGCCAAACAGCTGGTGCGTTGCCATGTCTTTATCGGGCGTTCCGGCGCTTCAACTGTTGCCGAGGTCGCCGTGGTCGGGCGCCCCGCGCTGTTCGTGCCGTTGAAACACAGTGACGGGCAGCAGCGCCGCAATGCCGAAGCCATTGCCGAGGCCGGCGGCGCATGGGTGATGGAAGATGAAAACTTCACACCGCAGGCGCTAGGCGAGTTGTTGAAAGAATTTTTTGAAAAACCGGATATGCTGCTCAAAGCCGCAGAAGCGGCCAAAAGCTGCGGTAAACCGGGTGCAACCGGACGTCTTGCCCGTCTGGTTTATGATATAGGCGGCGGTGGCGGCGGCCAAAATGCCTCGCTTCACAAAGATCAGGAAAAAGAGAAGGACCTTGCAGCATGAAGAACTGGCCTCTTGAAACAGGTATTCTGCATTTTGTCGGTATCGGCGGCATCGGCATGAGCGGTATTGCCGAAATCCTGCACCGTCTGGGTTACAAGGTGCAGGGATCGGATGCCAAGGAAAGCGCAAATGTCCAGCGTCTGCGCGATAAAGGTATCCATGTTGCCATCGGCCATGATGCCGATAATGTTTTAAAACCGCCGGGCGGCAGCCCTGTTGAGGTCGTGGTCTACTCCTCCGCCGTACATGCCGATAATCCGGAACTGGTTGCCGCCAATGAGCGCAATATTCCGATTATCCGCCGCGCCGAAATGCTGGCGGAGCTGATGCGTTTCAAAAACAGCATCGCCATTGCCGGAACACATGGCAAAACCACGACAACCTCGCTGATCGGCCATATGCTGGAAAAGGCGGGGCTGGATCCGACTGTCGTCAATGGCGGCATCGTCAATGCCTATGGCACCAATATCCGCATCGGCGAAAGCGACTGGATGGTTGTTGAAGTGGATGAAAGCGACGGCAGCTTTACCCTGCTGCCCTGCAGTATCGGCATTATCACCAATATCGACCCCGAACATATGGATCATTACGGGTCTTTTAACGATGTGAAAGAGGCGTATAAAAAATTCGCGGCACGTCTGCCTTTCTACGGCTTTGTGATTGCCTGCACCGATAATGACACGGTAAAAAAACTCGTGCAGGATGTGCGCCGCAAGGTCGTCACCTACGGCTTTAAAGAAGGCAGCGATATTCGCGCCACCAATATCCGCAACACCGCCGACGGCATGTTGTTTGATGTCAGCGTCTTCGGCAATAAGATCGTGATGAATGATTTTCTGCTGCCGATGTTCGGCGAACACAATATCCTGAACGCACTGGCCTGTATTGCAACCGCCTACAAGCTTGGGATTTCCGCAGATGATATGCGTAAAGGGCTGGCCGATTTCACAGGTGTCAAACGCCGCTTTACCACCACAGGTGTGGTCAATAACATTCGTATTATTGATGATTACGCCCATCACCCCGAAGAAATCAAAGCCGTCCTGAGCACCGCGCGTGATATTGTACGCCGCGAAAGCAAAGGCGGACGCGTGATTGCCGTGATGCAGCCGCACCGCTACAGCCGACTCTCCGGTTTATTTGATGATTTCTGCAAATGCTTTGATGCCGCCGATGAGGTTCTGGTCGCCGATGTTTACACGGCGGGTGAAACGCCGATTGCCGGTGCGGATAAAAATACGCTGGTACAGGGCATCCGCAATAGCGGCCATAAAAATGTGCAGGCCATTGTCGGCCCGCAGGACATTCCGCGTCTGGTCGGCAAAAGCGCCAAACCGCATGATATGGTGCTGTTCCTTGGTGCAGGCGATGTCACGCAATGGGCCTATGCCTTGCCGAGCCAGCTTTCCGAACAGGACAAAAATAATGACGACACAGCCACACAACGCCAGGCCGTCTAATACAATGGCTTTGATTGACCGCCTGCCGGAAACGCGCGGCAAGCTGCGCGAGAATGTGCCGCTGGCACCGCTGACATGGTTTCGCGTCGGCGGGCCCGCCGAAGTGCTGTTCCGCCCCGCCGATACGGATGACCTTGCCGCCTTCCTGAAAAACTGTCCCGCCGATATTCCCTTAACAGTCATTGGCGCGACGTCGAATTTACTGGTGCGTGACGGCGGCATTCCCGGTGTTGTCATCCGTCTGGGCGGGGAATTCGCCAAAACGGCATTGCAGGATGACGGTGTGATTTATGCAGGTGCTGCCGCACTTGATGTCAGCGTTGCCAAATTCGCTGCAGCCAACAGCCGCGCAGGGCTGGCCTTTCTCTCCGGCATTCCGGGCGCAATCGGCGGCGGGTTAACCATGAATGCAGGCGCTTACGGCGGCGAGTTCAAGGATGTGCTGCTATATGCCGATGCGGTTGCCCGCGACGGCACGCTCTTGCAACTAACCCCCGGTGATCTCGAAATGCGTTACCGTCACAGCACGGTGCCGGAAGGCGCAGTCTTTACCGGCGCGGCATTTAAAACCGGCGCAGGAAACGAAGCGGAAATCCTTGCCGCCATGGAAGAGATCAAAAACAAGCGCGAGGAAAGCCAGCCCATCCGCGAGAAAACCGGTGGCTCCACCTTTGCCAATCCGTTCCGCGACAATCCCGACTGTGACAAACATGCCTGGCAGCTGGTGGATGCGGCAGGCTGCCGCGGCTTGAAAATCGGCGGCGCGCAAATCTCGGAAAAACATTGCAATTTTATGATTAACACAGGCGATGCCACAGCCGCCGATATTGAAAAACTGGGAGAAACCGTCCGCGCCCGCGTACTGGAACAATCCGGCATTTCCCTGCGCTGGGAGATCCGCCGTATCGGCGTGCCGCTGGCTGAATAATCCCAAAACCCCTCTCGCCAGAGACCCTCTTATATGTTATGGTAGGTGAGTTATTCATACACGCCCGACGGCTTCTCTGCGGCGCAAAATAAAAGGATATAGTGACAGATGACAGAAACACCCCATGTAGCCGTTTTACTTGGCGGCTGGTCTGCGGAACGCCCCGTCTCTCTGGTTAGCGGCAAATTTTGTGCCGATGCGCTGGAAGCAAACGGCTTTAAAGTCAGCCGCATTGACGTGACGCGCGATATCAAAGCCTTGCTGGAAAAGCTGGATAAGGCCGCGCCCGATGCCGTTTTGAACATGCTGCACGGCCCTTTCGGCGAAGACGGCACGATGCAGGGTCTGCTTGAACTTCTGGAACTGCCTTACAGCCATTCCGGCGTGCTGGCCTCCTCCCTTGCGATGGATAAAAGCAAAACCAAGGAAATCGCAGCCTTACACGGTGTGCCGGTTCCCGAAAGCCAACTGCTGTCGCGCGGCGATTACGCCTTGCATGGCATCAAAATTCCTGCGCCTTATGTTGCCAAACCAAATGCGGAAGGCTCTTCCTTTGGCGTGCATATTGTGCCCAAAGGCGCAAACCGCTGCCCGCTGGAAGATCCGGAAATCTGGACACTGGGCAATGCCGATAAACAGGTACTGGTCGAGGAATATATCCCCGGGCGCGAACTGACCGTTGCTGTGATGGGCGGAAATGCGATGACCGTTACCGAAATTTTGCCGCAAACAAATTTCTATGATTACGAGGCTAAATATGCCGATGGCGGGTCAACACATGTCCTGCCCGCCGATATTCCGCAAGATATTTTCGATGCCGCCCTGCAATATGCGGAAACCGTACATCGGGAATTGGGCTGTCAGGGCGTGACGCGCAGTGACTTCCGCTATAACGACACGGAGGAAGGCCGCAAAGGTCTGTTCTTCCTTGAAATCAACACCCAGCCTGGCATGACGCCGACATCTCTGGTTCCTGAACAGGCTGCTTATCTGGGTCTGAGTTTTGAAGAACTGGTTGTCTGGATGATCGAAGACGCGCTGTTCCGCAGCATGGTCAAACAGGGGACGCGTGAAGGGGAAACAAATGGCGAAAGCCAAAAAAACAACGCGCAAAACAGCGAAGAAAAGCAGCAAGCGTAAAAAAGAAATAAAAATGCGCAATTCACCCGCGCATGATTTCGCAAAATTTGCTATACTGGGAACAGTCGCGGCTTTCGGGTTGTGGCTTCTTTCCGGTCTTGCATCCGCAGGGCTGGTCTCTCAAATGACGACATGGATAAGTGAGAAGAGTTTGCAAGCAACGGCCCAGACAGGTTTTGCCATTCGCGAAGTAAGCGTTGCCGGACGGTCCCGTACCGACCCTGAAGAGCTGCGCCGTCTGCTAAATGTTGAAGAGGGCGCACCGATTTTCGGTTTTGATCCCGCAATGGCCGCCACACGGATTGCCTCTATTTCCTGGGTGGAGGATGTCCGCATCCGCCGCAGTCTGCCTGATAAAATCACTGTCAATCTGACGGAACGCGTTCCGGTGGCGATGTGGCAGAATGACGGCAGCCTTGCCGTCATTGACCGCGAAGGCCGCGTGCTGACCCGCGATAATCTTGAGGAATTTTCCTATCTGCCCCTGATTATCGGCAAAGACGCCCATAAACATATCGCCGCGCTCAGCGTCATGCTGAACGCCGAACCGGAACTGACAAAATATCTGGAAAGCGCCGTACGCATCGGTGAAAGGCGCTGGGATCTGCTTCTGACAGGCGGCACCCGCGTCAAACTGCCGGAACATGCGCCCGAATTTGCGCTGGCCGCACTGATGAAAATGCACAAGGACGAGAAAATTCTCGACCATCAATGGATTTCTATCGACCTGCGCGTCGAAAACCGCGCCGTGTTCCGTCCGGAACGCGCGGCAATAAATACGACTACGACCGCCTCCGCCGGACACGGCAACAAAGACGTAAAGAACTAAAATAAAAAAAGACGACATCGAAAAGCCTTTCTATCGGGCATCCAAGAAGACAATAAAAATAAAGAACACGAAACAGGAGACAACAGCCATGCGCTTTGCACAGTCATTATTCGACTTCGACAAAATGAAACCGCTGCAAAACGGCAAGGATACGGAAGATAAAAATATCAATCTTCCGCAGCGGAAAAAGACGCAGACTGCTCCTGTCGCCATTGTCGATATCGGCACCAGCAAAATCTGCTGCATGATTGCGCTGGCAGATACCGAAACCCGCAAGCTTGTCGAGGTTATCGGTATCGGTCACCATGCTTCGGCCGGAATGAAGAACGGCAATATCATTGATTTGAAAGCGGTGGAAAATGCCGTCGGCAGCGCGGTACAAGCCGCCGAAAATATGGCGCGCCCGAAAATGAACGGCGAAACACTGGAAAGCGTCTTTGTCAATATTCCCGCCCTGTTTACAACCCCGCATCACTTTTCCGTCGATGTCCGCATCTCCGGCCATCAGATCACCGAGAAGGATATTGACGCCGCCCTTTATCAGGCACGCAACATTGCCGCACCGGGACATGAGGAAATCGTCCATGTTATTCCCGTTTCCTACAGCGTTGACAATCAGACCGGCATCCGCACCCCTGTCGGTATGTACGGGCATGAGCTGGGGGTTGATCTCAGTATTATCAGCGCCCCCGTTTCCGCGCTGAAAAATTTTGCCAGCGCCGTTACCGCCAATCATCTTGATGTCTCCGGCTTCTGCGCCTCCCCTTATGCCTCCGGTCTGTCCTGCCTTGTTCCCGACGAACGTGATCTGGGCTGCACCATTATTGATATGGGCGCGGGCACGACACAGATCGCCGTATTCTTTGACGGCGCACTTATATATACAGGCGCCATTCCCGTTGGCGGGCAGCATGTCACCAATGATATCGCCCGCGGCTTGACGACATCGGTCATGGATGCCGAGCGCATCAAAATTCTTTACGGTTGCGCCTCCGGCGTTGCCCATAGCGACCATGACAGTATTGATGTCCCCGCCGTCGGCGAAAGCGGCGGAATTGCCGGAAATAAAGTGCCGCGCTCGCTTTTGACCGGCATTATCCAGCCGCGGCTGGAAGAGACTTTTGAACTGGTACGCGCAAAACTCAATGATGACGGCTTAGGGCAGATTGCCGGACGCCGCGTCGTGTTAACGGGCGGCGCAAGCCAATTGGCCGGCATTTCCGAGCTGGCGCGTCATGTGCTGGACAAACAGGTTCGTCTGGGCAGTCCCGAGCAAATCAGCGGATTGCCGGAATCCACCGGCGGACCCGGCTTTGCCACGACTTTGGGATTGCTGGCCCATGCTGCCGAATTCGCAGGCCAGACAGCGCGTCCGCGCACACCGCAACGCATCCCCGCGCTCGGCATTCCGGCGATCGGATTGCCGTCTTTGGGTCTGCCCGATAATCTGCTGAAAAAAGCCGCCAGCTGGTTTCGTGAAAACTGGTAGAACAAAACCACCGCATTATGACTATAAATAAGTGCTTTTTCGTATAAGTTGCAGAAAAAGACGCTTTTTCTTAATAGATTTTTAAGAATTCCTTTGCGTTTCTACACAAAACAAGTATCCTAAAAGAATAGAGCCGCATCAATCTGATAGGTTCTTTTTCCACAGGTTTTAAGAAAACAACACAGGTTTTATTTCACACAGAGTCCAAAAAAAGTAACAAAATTCCAAAAAAAGAAAAATCAGACTCTGGAAATGAAGAAAAACTGTGCTTAAGATAGGAATACATTCGAAGCGGAGGACTAAAATGTTGAACATCAGAATGCACTCGCAGGACACGCGCCTGCGTCCGAAGATAACTGTGATCGGAGTCGGCGGCGCAGGAGGCAACGCCGTCAATAACATGATCAGTTCCGGCCTTGAAGGCTGCGAATTCCTGGTCTGTAACACCGATGCACAGGCCCTTGACAGCAATATCGCTGAACAAAAAATACAACTTGGCCCGAATGTAACACGCGGACTTGGCGCGGGTGCAAATCCGGAAATCGGCGCAGCCGCGGCGGAAGAAAGCATTGACGAAATTCTCAGCTATCTTGATGGCGCGAATATGGTTTTTGTTACTGCCGGAATGGGCGGCGGCACAGGAACCGGCGCAGCACCGGTGATTGCACGTGCGGCGCGCGAGCGCGGCACGCTGACTGTCGGCGTTGTGACCAAACCTTTCCACTTCGAAGGCACGCACCGCATGAAACTGGCCGAAAACGGCATTGAAGACATGCAGCAATATGTCGATACGCTGATCGTCATCCCCAACCAGAACCTGTTCCGCATCGCCAATGAAAAAACCACCTTCGCTGATGCTTTCTGTCTGGCAGATGAAGTTCTGCAATCCGGCGTTCGCGGTGTGACCGATCTGATGGTGATGCCGGGCCTGATTAATCTGGACTTTGCCGATATCCGCGCCGTTATGGCCGAAATGGGCAAAGCCATGATGGGAACGGGCGAAGCGGAAGGCGAGCGCCGCGCTCTTGAAGCTGCGGAAGCTGCCATTTCGAACCCGCTTCTGGACGATATCTCGATGAAAGGCGCACGCGGTGTGCTGATCAACATCACCGGCGGCATGGATATGACGCTGTATGAAGTTGACGAAGCCGCCAACCGTATTCGTGACGAGGTGGATTCCGAAGCCAATATCATCTTCGGTTCGACCTTTGATGCCAATCTGGAAGGTAAAATGCGCGTTTCCGTTGTTGCCACAGGCATCGATGCGGAACTGCAGAAGAAAGTTTTCCGTCACGACCAAGCTGTAAAAACGCAAGGTTACAATAAACCCGTTGTTGAACAGCCTGCGGCACCGAAAACACCTGTTGCAGAACCCGAAGCTGTTAAAACATCTACGGAAACAGGCTCCGGCGATACTGACTACGGCACATCGCAAAGCACCGCCGGATGGGCACCCGCCCCCCGCGCTGCCGCACCGATGAATACGGGCTTCCGCTCCGATATTCCGAAACTGCCGGCATCGCTGGCAGCGCAGAATGCCGGCAATACGGGTGCAGGCTATGCCGCACAGGCAAAAAGCCCCGCCCCCGTTTCCAAGCCTGCGCAACCGGCGCAAAGCTATGAAACAGGCCATGCGGAAACAACGCTCGGCACGATGAGCAACGGCCAAACAGCCGCCGCTGTAAAACTGGATGAAAGCAGCTTTGACGTTTCCGCGACACAAACGCGCACGCAAACGCCTGTCAGCCAAAAACGCAGCCCGGCTTTCGATACAAACTGGCCGCAACCTCAGCGCAGCGCCTGCGGAAACAGCTTTATTCCGCCGAAACCTGTCGATCCGCGCACTGTGACGGATGAGGAATTGTTAGTAGAGGGTGACGAAACCGCCGCCTCCGCGCAATCCGCCGCACCGCAGCAAAATACGGATGCCCTGAAAACACCGCTGACAGCACCGCAACAGACCAGTGTTCCGGTTCGCCCAACAGCACCGGCACAGCAAGCCGCAACGCAGAAAGAAGAGAAGCCCTCGTTCTTTGAGCGTTTGACAGGGCAAAGAAAAGCCCCGGTTTCCGAAACATCACGCGCCGCAGGCAGCGATGTCAAGAAAAGCGGTGATGATGATGAGCTGGATATCCCGGCCTTCCTGCGCCGACAAGCGAATTAAACAAGTTCTTATTGCCTTTAACTTTTTTGCCGGGACTTCTAGTCCCGGCTTTTTTTCTTTTCCCATGGCTCTTACCGCTCTTTTTCCGGCAAAAAAGTAGAAATATTTAGACAAAATAAAGGATTTGTTTTTAGGATAGGAAGGACGGTTCTTTCAACCAACTTTTAAAATCATACAAATGACACTATTTCTCAGCAAAGACCACACGCACCCCGTTTCTTTCAACGGTCCGATCCGTACCGGACTATTTCTTGAATCAAAACGGTTTCTGGGCATCGGCTACCATGAATTCCAAAAAGAATTTATGAACACATTATCCAATGTCGCGCATGGCACATGGGGCGCCTCGAACTTCCTGACTTACAGTGACGGCGGCGAGATACAGCCTGACACGACGCGCGGCTTTCCGATTATCCCGCAATTTTTTATCACGCGTATCCTGAAAGACAGCGACCTGCTGGAAAAATTGAAAGAACTCGGGCTTAAACCCCAGATAGATGCCGCAGCTTTCCGCGATGAAAACGCGCCGCCGACTTTTGAAGAGGAAACGGAAGAGCCGGAAGTGTCTCCGGCGACCTTCCTGATTTCCAGTATCGAAATACGCATGAATGATTTCGGTTACGGCTCCGTGATTTTTACAGGAGCCATCCGGGCGCAGCAGGATTTGACCATTTTGGAATTTAAAGAAGTCTGCAAATCCATCGGCAAGCAGTTAAATGATTATTCAGAACTGTTTTCAAAAACATTTGAGACCGTCTGGATCAATACACCGCAAGACATCATGTCCAATACGGCCTTTGTCAGCAATATCAAAGCGCAACAAAACAACCAATATTTGGGACATCAGAAAGAAATCGGCAAAATTATCAGCGCGGTCTGTGTGTATGAAATTCCCTGCAAAGACGAGGAAAGCTTTCAAAAAGCCAAAGAGCTTTATACCTCGCAAATTTTTATCCGCGATGAAAAATACACGGAGGATGCCTCTCTGGACGAAAATATGGCCGTTTTCATCGGTCATGCCAATCATATCGTCATTTACAAAGAAGGATATTCTTCGCAATGGCAGCGTTCTCTGCTGCGCCGTGTTTTACAGGTCAAGAACGTCTTTTACACGATGTTTGAAGAGATTTGTGAAAACCTGATTCATATCAACAGCAGCATCAATCTTGACGATGCCCATCCCAATCCCGCCCTGCTGGAAGAAAAAGCGCGCATTCTTGTTGAATACCATGCCCGCACGGAATTCCTGCGCGGTGTCTATGATGATTACGACAACCATCTGGATCCGCAGAGCCTGAAAATTTTACGTACGATTGAGGAAACATGGGAAACGGCTGACCGTATCTATGCGCTGAAAAATCAACTGGATCTGGCGAAAAACATCCATGACAGGCTTGTACAGGATCTGCATCAGGTTCATGAAAAGAAACTGGGGGCCTTTATCCTGATTTTCACGGTACTCGGCATGATTTCCGTGATTATCGAGCTGGTGGAATTCACACAATTCCAAGATCTCAGCACACCGAACCCCATGCGATTACTGCTTTTGTTCACAATGATCTTTATCGCAGTCCTGTTTGCATTCCGCATACGGTACAAAGCCGAGACGCAAACCAAACTCTTTTAGGCACACTATTTTTATTTTAAAGGACAAAAAAACATGGCCAATGCAAAAGCAAAAACCGGAGATATGAGCGAAGCCTTTGACACGACCTATCGCTGGATTGCCGATATCCGTGACGAAATCCATAATTTCATATGGGGGCAGGAGCAGGTTGTCGATTTGTCTTTAACGACGCTGCTGTCAGGCGGGCATATGCTGCTTGTCGGTCTGCCGGGGCTGGGGAAAACCCGTCTGGTTAGTGTCATGGGAACCGTTCTTGGTCTGGAAACAGGCCGTATCCAATGTACGCCGGATCTTATGCCTGCAGATATTACCGGCTCGGAAATTCTGGCACAGGATGAAGACGGCAACCGCCATTTCAAATTTGTCGAAGGGCCGGTTTTTTGCCAGTTTCTGATGGCCGACGAGATTAACCGCGCCAGTCCGCGGACACAATCCGCCCTGCTGCAAGCGATGCAGGAATATACTGTCACTGTCGGCGGACATAACCATGCACTGCCGCAGCCTTTCCATGTTATGGCCACGCAAAACCCTCTGGAACAGGAAGGAACTTACCCGCTTCCCGAGGCACAGCTTGACCGTTTCCTGATGCAAATCAATGTCACCTATCCGACATTGGCCGATGAAAAGGATATTATCGCCAAGACAACAACCGCGTCTGAGAAAAGCCCGAAAACCCTTACCAAACCGCAAGAGCTGATCAAGGCGCAGGCACTTGTCCGACAAATGCCGATCGGTGAAAATGTCGTGGATGCGATTTTGGATATTGTCCGCCGCGGACGTCCCGAGCAAAGCGATCTGGCCGAGGTACAGGACTTCGTTTCATGGGGGCCCGGTCCGCGGGCCGGACAGGCCTTTATGCTGGCCGCCCGTGCCCGCGCACTTGTTGACGGTCGTCATGCTCCTTCCATGGATGATGTGATTGCGCTTGCCGAGCCTATCCTGCAGCACCGTATGGCGCTGTCTTTCCCGGCGCGGACGCGCGGTATTACTTTGCAGCAAATCATTACAAAAATATGTGAGAAATATGTCTGAAGAGAGAGCCGCCGGCCTTTAAGCAGACAACTGCTCTTTTGCCAGCAGGAATTTTTCAGCCCAGACACGCGGCGGCATTTCGCCGAAGGGGCCGTCTTTCGAACGCCAATAAGCCAGAATTTGCGGGAACTGATTAAATTCCAGATCTCCTTCGCGGACAATGCGGCGGTCAAGCGGCAGGATACGCAAATGTTTGAGTTTTGCGTGGCGGTGTTTGTATTCCGTATTTTCAAGAAAATCCTGAAGAACCGTTGCCAACTGCATCACATCATCCGTCCCGATACGGTTTTTGGCCTCTTCTTTGCGTGACAACAGAACATCCAGCGTTTCGCGGGCCGCATCGGCAATAGGACCCTGTGTAATCCGTGCAATATAAACGGCACGGCAGATATGATTCAAAGCCGCCTGCCCGATTTCCGGCAACCAGATCAGTGCGCCGGATTGCATCATCGCCACCTGATCAAGATAGAAACATTGCTGGCAATAATGACAGGAGGTGACAAAGTTTTCGATTCTTTTCATTTCGCCCGGCTTATCAGGATCCTGTCCTGTGTAATGGACAGTCTGGTGCTTGGCCGATTCAAAGCCGCAATACTGGCAAACGCCCTTGTCGCGCTGCATCACTTTTTGCTGCAACGCTTCATCTATATCAAGGACGTTATATGAAAAGACGCGCCCGGCGTCAGAATAAACACTAACCCCGGGCACGATATTAAGATACTTCAACTGTTCGTATACCTTTTTTCTTTTTACGGATACGTAACGTTACCCATTTGCGTGTGCACCAAGTGACCGCCTGCGTTGTCCTGACCGATCAGAGAGACCATCAAGTTGGTCAAGAGCGGGAACGCGAGCAGAGCACCACCGACGGCAAGACGGATCAGACCGTCTTTAAGCGGAGCCTGCGCCGGGTTGTCCACATGCGCTTTAATTTTGAAAACACCCGCGATAGCCATACCGATACCGGCGATAAACGCAACGGTAGAGATAAGGTTCGGGATTTTAGATGCGGATGTCGTAATAGCATCTGTTGTTGTTGTAAAATCCTGCGTTGCGACGCCGGGTGCCGCCAGAGCGAAAGCTTTGGTGGACATAAGCGGTGCAACAGCCATACCCGCGAAAAGACCGGCCGCGAGTTTATGGCTAAGTTGTGGTTTCTTTACATGTTTCATTACTGTGTACTCCTTGTACGTAATATAGGCTTAATATGATTTTATTTTCTGCACTCGTAGTCTATATAGAGTATTCCACTCCATTCTTACTATTTTACTAACAATATATTAAAAAACAATTAATTTTCTAAAATACTGCCCGCTTTCAGCTTTTCATCAGGTAAATGTGAAGCCGATCGCATTATATCCGATCGTACTCTGAACGGCATTGATGACAGCACCCAGATTGACCGCAAGCGCCCCGCCGATCAGGAAGGTCAGCGCCTGCGTAATCGAATGGTTCTGGTTGCCGTCCGCAACCAGTTTTAAGATAAATAATCCGCGCATAAAGGCGATAAAGCCGACCAGCGAGACGAAAATCAGGACAGAGCCAATGACATTCCGCATCTGCTGTTCGCTTTTACCCAGCGCCGCCTTGGCTGTTGCCGAAAAGACGGCATAGTTCTTCATCGTACCGTCACCGAATATACTGACATTGAAGGTCCCCATCGACTGACCGATAGCCATCAAAGCCATACCGCAGGCGAATGTGAAAAAGGTTCCCATACCTGCCGGGCCGCGCGGCCCTTCTTGCGCAGTTTTAATCAGGCGCGAGATACCGACCAAAATCATTGCAAGCCCGGTGATAAAGGTAAAGGAAATCAACAGGTATTTCATCGGAGTCGCCATGTTCGTAATGAACGTGACGGCCACATTATCCAAAGCGACAGGCAGTGCTTTTGCCGCTTTCACGCCAAAACCGGTACCGCTGCCCAATTCACCGCCATCATTGCCAAACAGCGACCCCTTGATCACATTGGTTGTCACGGGCAGCCCCAGAAAGGCACCGCCGGCGATCAGACGTTTAATACCGTCGCTAAGCGGCACCTGATTAGGATTATCGACATGGTTTTTCAGCTTCAACACACCCGTTACGGCAAGAACAATCCCGCCGATAAAGGCAATTGTCGTTAAAATATTCGGGACGCGGCTGATGGAAACGTGAAGATTGGTCAATACCTTCCCCACGCTCGGACCCGGAGGAGGAGCTGCGGCATGCGCCAATTCAGGAAGACCAACCAAAACAGCCCAGAATGCGACGAGGGCGAAAAGCGCCAGTTTAGTCAATTTCATGTCGAATCAATACCTCTGGCAGTTATTTTTTCTATATTACTATTATAGGCATGTTTTGGAATCTACCGCAAACATCCTTACAAGAAAACACCTTAAAAACAAACTAAGTTACTGTTTTTATTTAATTACCTTATTTGTGATTTTACACGGCAAAAAGGCAAAAATTTTATAAAAATTTCGTTAATTTGTTATAACCGTCTTCATTGCAGGGCGACATGCAATTATGCCTAAATATATAGTAAAAAGGCCGTTTTCCCGCGTCAAGTTTTACTTGGAGGGTACGGTTTTTATGATATAATGGATGAAGATACATTGTTTTCTTTTAAGGTCTCACGATAGATATTTAAGACGTTTGAAATGATCGGGACGTTATCTTCTTGCATTCATCATCGTGTTCGCCGTAAAAAGACAGCAAAAGGATTTATATAAAAGAGAGTACATGAGCGATGGAAGTTTTTGACAGACGACAGTTTCTGGGCGGCAGCCTTATCATAGCAACGGCGGCACAGCTGTGGTGGCCGGATTCAACGGATGCCGCGAGTCTGACGTCAGGCCGGCGTCTCACATTTCAGAACGCCCATACCGGCGAGGTTTTCAAAGGCGAATATTGGGAAGACGGGCGCTATTTACCCGATGCCTTTGCTGAAATCAAAAAAATTATGCGCGACCACCGCACGGGAGAGATTTTTCCGATTGACCCGCGCCTGATGGATATCCTGTTTGTCCTGCAAAAGCGTATGGAAACGAGTAAATCATATAATATTTTTTCCGGTTACCGTTCGCCGAAAACAAACAGCCGCTTGCGCCGTATGGGTTTCGGTGTCGCCAAGAAGAGCCTGCATATGCAGGGACAAGCTGTTGATCTCCGTCTTCCGGGTCGCCGCCTGACCGATGTACGCCGTCAGGCTATGGCTCTGAAAGCAGGCGGTGTCGGTTATTACCCGAAAAGCCAGTTCGTCCATATTGACACCGGACGCGTACGCCACTGGTAAGCCGGAGCGCTCCTTATAATCATTCCACAAAAATGCTGCCCTGCAAAATAATGCTGGCATCAGTGATTCGCGCATGGTAATATAAAGACATGCGGTCATTCGACCGTTTCAAATGAACCTTTTCAAGGTTGAACTGTTGCAGAAAAAACATTTACTGTTTGATACAACAAAAACTTTCAGGGCCGACGGCGGCCACCGTAAAAACGCCGCGGCAATGAAAAATGCAATATGCCTTTTCGCGAACCTCCCTCTTGGGAGGTTTTTTGTTTTCTACCACCATCCTCTGGAGCGTTCTTCTTACAGACGCTCTGCCATCCACCTTATATAAGGGAGACACTGCCATGGGTAAAAAATCCAAAACAGCAAAATACATGCAAAAAGACAACGACTCTGTCAAAGTACATCCGTTGTTTCAGGAGGGGTGGGATCCGCTTTCAGAATATAAAGGAGAGCGCGATAAAAAATATGTGAAGAATATCAAACCCCGCAGCGAAGGCCAGAAAGAGCTGATGGATGCAATGGAGAACCATAATCTGGTTCTTGCCATCGGCCCCGCCGGAACTGGTAAAACCTATCTTGCCATTTCCGCCGCCGTCGAAGCTTATGAGCGCGGCGAAGTCGAAAGGATTATCCTGTCACGCCCCGCCATCGAAGCGGGCGAAAGCATCGGCTATCTTCCCGGTGACCTGCAGGATAAAATGGCACCTTATCTGCGCCCGCTTTACGATGCGCTGCATGACAGGCTAGGCATCAAACGCCTGAAACATATGCTGGATAACGGCGAAATTGAAATCGCGCCGGTCGGCTATATGCGCGGACGGACATTGAACAACGCTTTTGTCGTGATTGACGAGGCGCAAAACTGCACCTATGTCCAGATCAAGATGCTGCTCTCACGCCTCGGCTGGCATTCAACAATGGTCGTCACAGGCGACCCCGACCAGACCGATCTTTTAACCGGCATGTCCGGCCTTGCCGATATCGCGCAACGGCTTGAACCGGTAGAAAATATCGCCGTCTGCCGCTTGGAGGAAACCGACATCGTCCGTCACCCGCTGGTCGCGGAAATGCTGGATGTGATTTAACCCTTTACCTGCTCCTTGGCAAATACGGCAGTCCCCGCTTTTCTATAAGGCGGGGACTGCTTATTTTAACATAAAATTTACAATTTTTGTCTAGACTGGTTTTGCATTCAATACAAGCAGGAGTCGCAATATGGATTTTTTTAAAAAGCTGTCGAAGATATTTCCCCATAAAAAAACGGATGCACCGGAAGCACCGACTCCGCCGGAAAACACGGAGGGTGTCGATTTTCTTGCCAAGCTGACCGGGCATAAATGGACACGCATTGACGATGTGATCGGCGGCACCAGCTATGCTATAGAACGCGGTAATGCCACGCTAAAAGATAACGAGTTTCTGGATCTTCAGGCGATGGCGCAGGAATTAAACACAAAACTGCAAGAGATTATCCCGGAGGCAAATAAATCCGAAGATCTGGACCGGTTCTTTCACGGGAGTAATAAGGAATTGGTGATCTCCGCCTATGCGCTATCCGCTTTCATGAAAATAGAGCCTGATTTAAACCAAACACCGGATATTGCAGCAACCGCCCAAGCCCTGCATGAGATTATGCGGACAGATTCGGATCGCTTTATCAAAACCAAAAAACCGACAATGCAGCAAGTCGTTCAAGGGCAGATAAAATTATAAACCGTTTTCTTATCTTTCCCTATTCGTATTCTGCTGTTTAACAAAACGGTTTTGCCGATTTTGCCGCAAATTCCCAACAACATATAATCTTGCTTGCCTGTTCAGTAGCGATGTTTTATTAATACTGCACCGCATTCACCGCTTTGAACAGAGAGTCTGCACAAATGAGCCTGCTGAAGAAAAACCGCCTTGCCTGCTATAAATCCCGCTTTAGTCTGGAGTTTTTTAAAAACCCGCAATACGCCTATACGCTTTATCAGGCAACGCAGCAGGCACTGGCCTTAAAATACGATACCATCAGCGTCATTGAATTCGGCGTCGCCGGCGGTTCCGGTCTGCGCTATCTGGAGAAACATGCGGGCATTTTGACGGAGCTGACCGGCCTGAAATTCGAGGTTTACGGATTCGACACCGCCGAAGGACTGCCGGAGCTGGAAGGCTATAAAGACATTATGCACCAATGGCGGGCCGGATCATTCCCGATGGATCTTGAGCTGCTGAAATCCAGCCTTAAAACCGCGAAACTGGTTATCGGTGATGTCAAAGACACCATCGGAGATTTTTACGAGACCTACAAGCCCGCCCCGGTCGGTGCGATTTTATTTGATGTCGATCTTTATTCCTCGACCAAATCGGCATTACGAATTTTTGACACCGCGCCCGAAAACTTTTTGCCGCGTGTTCGCTGTTATTTTGACGACATCATCGGCAATGAGACCGCTTTGACCAATGAATTTATGGGCGAAAAACTGGCGATTGCGGAATATAACGACCTCTCGGATAATAAGAAAATCACACCGGTTTACCACATGCTGGCCAAATCAATTCTGCGCAAATGGTACCCGAAATGCTATGTGCATCACATGTTTGACCATCCGCGCTATTCCGATTTCATTGCCAATCCGAACCAGTTCTCTCCGTTGCGCTAAAATATGCGCCGTATAGTCTGTTTCGCGATCCCCCTCCTCTACAGGCGGAGGTTTTTCGTGTTTAACCACTTGGAAACCTCTTTGCGGCAATATATCCTGTAACAAAATGACACAACCAAAGGAGAAAGCCGCCATGAGCAATAACCCGCAAGAAACGCAAAATACGCAAATGGTCGAGGAAGCCGTTGCCGTTTTTCACAGCGCCGATGATCTGCAGGCGGCAATGGATGAATTACAATCAAACGGTTTCATGCGGCAGGAACTCAGTATTCTTGCTGACGAAAAAGCCGTCGAGGAAAAGCTGGGGCATCATTATAAAAAAGTGCGGGCGGCAGAAGATGACAAAGACGCGCCCCGTACGATTTTCATTCCCAATGAAACCATCGGCGAAGCGGAGGGTTCCGCCATCGGCCTGCCGCTCTATCTTGCCGCGACAACGGCCGCTGCCGTGACCGTCGCCTCCGGCGGAACAGCGCTGGCTGCTGCTATAAGCGCCGCAGCTGCAGGCGCTGCCGGCGCAGGGATTGGCGGTATTTTCGCACGCATGATCGCCAAACATCACGCCGATTTTCTTCAGGAACAGGTCGATCTGGGCGGTATTCTGTTATGGGTCAATCTGCGCTCACCGGACATGATCGAAAAAGCGACAGCCATTTTGAAAAAACATTCCGCTCATGACGTGCATGTACACCGTATTCCTGTTTAAAGGGTTCTAGGCGGCTTTTTCTTTGCTCTGGGTCGCCATATTGTCGCGGATTTTTTGCAGGGTGTTTTTGAAGGTTTCCTCGATCCCCCATGAAGACGTATCCACGATAATGGCATCTTCCGCAGGTTTGGTCGGAGCAACGGCGCGTGTGCTGTCACGCAGGTCGCGTTCCTTCATATCGGCGAGAATCGCCTCATAATCGGCTTTGCCGTTTCTGGCCATCACTTCTTCATAACGGCGCTTGGCGCGGGTTTCCGCATCTGCCGTTACAAAAATCTTAATATCCGCATCGGGGCAAACCACCGTGCCGATATCGCGACCATCCAGAACAACGCCTTTATAACCTTCGGGCGGGTGTTTGGCGAAATGACGCTGGAAGTCCAGCAATGCCGCACGCACTTCCGGAACCGCCGCCACTTTTGAGGCCATAGCCGCAACATCTTCGCGGCGCAGTTCGGGGCGGCTTAACAATTCGGGTGTGATATATTTCAAAGCAGCTTTGATGCAAAAATCGATATCTTCCGCACGTTCGGGGTTGCCGTTACTGTCAATCATCAGCGTGGCCACAACGCGGTAAAGCGCGCCCGTATCCAGGAAAGCCAGTCCCAGCTCTTCCGCAAGGCGGGTTGCCAGCGTGCCTTTTCCCGCACCGGCAGGGCCGTCAATTGCCACCACAATGCGGTGTCCGACATGCACCAGCAGTGATGTGCTTTGCTGTTCAACTGTGGCAGTCTGCTTTCGTACCGTATTTGTCCCTTGCATCTCTCTTCTCCCGTTTGTCTTAGATGCTCTCTTTATTCTTCAATGCCGCATTGCGTCTTGCGAATCTTGTTTGTTAACCTTTTGTTAACTTATCAATCTTTATTTTAACATAATTTTAACTTTTTGCAAGTGGCATTTCAAAAAAAACAGAGCTATGATTTATGTTGTAACCACCCAATGACTATGCAAAAAGCGTGCCAGTTATTATGAAAGATAAAAGAGCTATCGTCCTGATCCGGTTCCTTCTCGCTGAATTTTATCATCTTTTCCTGTTCCCGAATAAATGGCGTTATGTGGTTATTTTCCTGATCTCCATGTATGTTGTCAGTCCGGTTCTGGGGCTTTTTTTTCCCGATATTGATACGGAGCTGAAAAAAAGCAATCTCGACCGCGCCGCCGTTGTGGAAATACTGGAAATCAACAAAAGCCCGATCCGTGTCCGGAAAAAGAACAGCCTTTTAACGCATCTGCATATGCTGACGGAAAAGCCGTTTATATTCTTTTACCTTTATAACGCCGACCGTATTGCCGGTATTGACGGATTGGTAACCACATGGTGGTGGCACCATTGGCGCAGTTACGCTTCACCGGCTATCGGATGCCGCATCACACTGTCGCAAAATGCGGCTTTTGATCTGGGCAGGTTCGGGATTTCAGACGGGCAAGCACGTAAATTACTGATCTTGCATGAGCTGCGGCATTGCAGCGAAAAAAACGTGCTGCTGCGTGATCCTTTCATCCGTGAGACTGATGCTGATTTACAGACAATCAAGGCCATGGAAAAACTGGATGATGATTCTGATTTTGCGCAAAAATTCATCTATCTGCGCGCCATGTATGTCTGTGATGAGGATTATAATAACGCGCTCTATCTTGATGCCGCCGTCAAGGGGAAAGACCTGCCGGATTTTGAAGATATCCGTGCGGCCAATATTGCTTTTTACAAGAAGTTCCGGAAAAACCGCGTCAAAGATTTTGACAATATGACGGCACTGGAACGCCGCCGCGCCGAACTCTTTCTGGAATCCGTCGCCTATCAAAAAGCGCGCATGCCTGAAACCGGTCGCCCGCCGCGGGTTATTTCCTCAAACCGTCGCTGCAATGTTACGCCGGACCCCGTGCAGTAATAAACTACCCGGCTGTTTTTGCCGCAGTCTCGCGCAGGCCGAGCATATGGCAGATCGCCAAGGCCAGCTCCGCCCTGTTCAGCGTATAGAAATGGAAATTCTGTACCCCGTTCCGGTACAATACGCGGCATTGCTCCGCCGCAACCGTTGCCGCAACCAGATTACGCGTTTTCGGCTGGTTATCCAGCCCTTCGAACAATAGCGCCAGCCAGTCCGGCAGATGGGTGTTACACATTTTTGAAAATTTGCGCACACTTTCAAAATTATTGACCGGCAAAATGCCCGGCACAACAGGAACCGTGACGCCTGCCGCCGCCAGCTTGTCGCGGTAGCGCAGAAAGAATTCCGGTTCCATAAAAAACTGGGTGATAATGCGGTTCGCGCCGGCATCGACCTTACGTTTGATGTTTTCAAAATCAGCTTCCGCCGATAAGGCTTCAGGATGCACTTCGGGATAACCTGCCACACTGATATCAAAATCGCCGATTTTCTTCAGCCCTGCGACCAGATCACTGGCATAATCATAGCCGCCCGGATGCGGCACATAAGTTTTACTGCCCTCCGGCGGATCACCGCGCAAAGCGACAATATGGCGGATACCTTCATCCCAGTATCTTCGCGCAATCTCGTCGATTTCCTCCCGCGAGGAGCCGACACAGGTTAAATGTGCGGCAGCAGGAATGCCGGTTTCTTTCTGAATACGGATCACCGCGTCATGGGTGCGTTCCCGCGTTGTACCGCCGGCCCCGTAAGTCACGGAGACGAATTCCGGCGATAGAGGCGCCAGCTGCGCCACAGAGTCCCAAAGCTGCGCCTCCATTTTTTCCGTCTTGGGTGGGAAAAATTCGAAACTGACGGACAGATTGCTTTCTACAGGCGGAATGAAGGGTAGCGACAATCCGCTATCACCGATAATATCTTCCGCAGTCCGCGCCGGAATTGTTCCATAGCCCGAGACAACCTGTCCCGTTTTCCATTTATTCTGCTGCAATTTTCCATCCTCGTTTGTCATTGCGCCATTATGGCGAAAAAGCTTTGTGCTGAAAACAGCTAAAATATTTTAAACCCGCCGTTTTTTACCCGTTGCTGGACAAAATTTCAATATTATGTTATTTAATAACAACTTTCATCGACACATATAGGAATGTTGCATCCATGACACTGATTGCTATCGGCGGAGCCGAAGACAAACAGAATAAAGCCGTGGTTTTACGCGCGGTGCTGAATGCCGCAAAAGACAGCGCCTCACGCGTCCATGTCATCACGACCGCCACAAACTATCCTGACGATGTCGCAAAGACCTATCGCGATGCTTTTGCCCGCCTGGGTGTCAAAAACTGTGAAATTTCTCACATTGAAACCGCCGCAGAAGCCGGTGAGCAAAGCTTCCTAGACAGTATTGACCATGCTGATATCGTCTTTTTCTCCGGCGGCGACCAGTCAAAACTGGCGCGCATCCTGAAAGATACCCCTTTCACCGACAAGTTGCAGGAGCGCCGCGAAAAAGATTTGATCATTGCCGGCACAAGTGCCGGTGCCGCTGTGATGTCAGCCTGTATGGTCACAGGCGGCACGCCGGAAGATGCCCGCCGCAAAGGCGGCATCAAGACCGGAGACGGCTTCGGTTTTGCGGAGGATATCATCTTTGATACCCATTTTATGAACCGCGGGCGGTTGCCGCGCCTGTTTAATCTTGTTGCCGCCGACCCGTCCAAGACCGGCATCGGCCTTGATGAAGATACGGCTGTTATTCTGCATAAGGATGGCAAAATTGAGGTCATCGGCAGCGGCAGCGTCACCATCGTCACAAAAAGCCCTGACGCAACATCTACAGATCAAAGTTTCACCCCTGCCGACTTTGACGTCAAAACTTTGCGGCATGGCGCACGGCACCGTTTGTAACAGGCTTTTACCTGCACAGGTAAGATTTGCATTTTACGCGGAAAATCTCTACATTGGCGGCAAGCAAATATCAGCATTTCAGCTATAAGGAGAGAAATCATGGCCGATCTTTTTGAAAATCCGATGGGAACCGACGGTTTTGAATTTGTCGAATATGCGCACCCCCAGCCGGAAGAGCTGCGCGACTTATTCGAAAAACTGGGCTTCCGTCTGGTCGGACGCCATAAAAGCAAAAATGTCACGCTGCACCGCCAGGGGCAGATCAACTTCATCATTAATGCCGAACCCGATTCTTTTGCACAAAAATTCGCAGCAGAGCACGGTCCCTGCGCCTGCGCCATGGCTTTCCGTGTCAAAGATGCGAAAAAAGCCTACGCACGCGCCATTGAAATGGGTGCAAAGCCGGTTGAAAACCCCATCGGTGCGGGTGAACTGGAAATCCCCGTTGTCGAAGGCATCGGCGGATCGCGCCTGTATCTGGTTGACCGCTACGGCGATAAAGGCAATATCTATGATGTCGATTTCAACATGGTCAATGAAGAGACAAGCGGTAAATATGCCGATGGCGGTCTGACCTATATCGACCATCTGACCCATAACGTCCAGCGCGGCAATATGAATGTCTGGGCGAAATTCTACGAAGATTTGTTCAATTTCCGCGAAATCCGTTATTTCGATATTGAAGGCAAGCTGACAGGTCTGGTCAGTAAAGCCATGACCAGCCCCTGCGGCAAAATCCGCATTCCGATCAATGAATCGCAGGATGACAAATCGCAGATTGAAGAGTTTCTGCACAAATATAAGGGCGAAGGCATCCAGCATATCGCCCTTGGCACCGATGATATCTACACCACCGTTGAAACACTGAACGGTAACGGCATCGGTTTCCAGACCACACCTGCGACCTATTACGAAAAAGTCGACAGCCGCGTTCCCGGACATGGTGAAGACCTTGAAAAAATGCAGAAGCTGAACATTCTTGTTGACGGCGCGCCGACGGAAGGCCAAGGCCTGTTGCTGCAAATCTTTACACAAGAAGCGATCGGCCCGATCTTCTTTGAAATTATCCAGCGCAAAGGCAATGAAGGCTTTGGCGAAGGAAACTTTCAGGCGCTGTTTGAATCGCTGGAAGAAGACCAGATCCGCCGCGGCGTATTGAAAGCTTAAAAAAAACGAACTGAAAAAAGGAGCAGACGCACATGAAACTGGCATCCTTAAAAGACGGGCGCGACGGTCGCCTTGCCGTTGTCACCAAAGACCTAAGCAAAGCAAGCTTTGTCGGTGAAATCGCGCCGACACTGCAATCCGCGCTTGATAACTGGGCGGAAATGGAACCGAAACTGAAGAAAGCTGCCGAAGAGCTGGAAAACGGGCAGCGCGACGGTTTCCCCTTTGATGCGGCGGCCTGCGCTTCACCGCTGCCGCGCGCCTATCAATGGGCGGATGGCAGCGCCTATGTCAACCATGTCGAACTGGTGCGCAAAGCACGCGGCGCGGAAATGCCGGAGAGCTTCTGGACGGACCCGCTGATGTATCAGGGCGGCTCTGACAGTTTTATCGGCCCGCGCGATGATATCGCCGCCGCCGATGAAGCATGGGGCATTGATTTCGAGGCGGAAACCGCCGTCATCACCGATGATGTGCCGATGGGCGTTACGCCGGAGGAAGCCGCAAAACATATCAAACTGGTGATGCTGGTGAATGACGTATCGCTACGCAATCTGATTCCCGCAGAGCTCGGCAAAGGCTTCGGCTTTTTCCAGTCAAAACCCTCCAGCGCCTTTTCACCTGTGGCGGTATCGCCGGAAGAGCTTGGCGCCGCATGGGACGGCAAAAAACTCGCTTTGCCGATGCTGGTGCATTATAACGGCAAAAAATTCGGCAGCCCGAATGCCGGTGATGACATGATCTTCGATTTCCCGACACTGATCGCCCATGCCGCGAAAACGCGGCCGCTGGTCGCCGGAACGATCATCGGCTCCGGCACGGTCTCCAACAAGGATGCCGGCAACGGTTTTGCCTGTATTGCTGAAATCCGCACGCTGGAGAAAATCAATAACGGCGAAATCACGACCCCGTTCATGTCTTTCGGCGACACAATCCGCATTGAAATGAAAGATACGGATGGCGCGTCTATTTTCGGCGCAATTGACCAGAAACTTGTACGTTACGAGGCATCTTCCGCCAAGAAGAACGCCGCCTGAAAGGGAAAGGGTAAACCGGAATGACAACACCTTCACTGCCGAAACCCCATAATTATACGATTAAAGCCATAAAAGAAGAACTCGCCTCTGTTGCGCTTGGTATGTATGGCAGTATGGGTCCGTCACTTTACGAAATGGAACGTATTGAAAACGATATCCGCCATCTTCCTTACGACAAAGCGGCCGAGAAAAACTATTCCGGCTATTCCGAAGGGCTGTTTGAATGCCTGTGGGTGTTGGATAAGCACCGCGAAGCTTTCGGAGAAAATACACCGATATCCCTGCCGCGCAAACTGGATGATTATCTGGATGATGTCTATGACCATGATTACAGCGTGCGTCCGCTGGCGGATGCCCTGAAATCTTTCTATGACAGTGAGCTGGAAGTGAAACGGCAGGAAGAACTGGCCGCCGCCCGTGAAAAACGCAATCATCAGCAAAACCAACAGCGCAACAATCTGCGCCAGTTTATCAAAAAGCCTCCGGGACCGAAGAGATGACATCTATGCCGCAGCACTACCGCGCAAAAGATATAAGAGACGAACTTGTCAATCAAATGACGGCCATCCATTACGGCAGCCGCGTCCGTGCCGAAGCCGCCATGAAATCCGTCGAAATCACGACGGCCCGTATGAGCTATGAAGACGCAAAAAATGATAACGGGACGATCTTCTGGAACGGGCTTAGCGAATGTATCTGGCTTTTACAAAATATCCGCCGCTTAAATGGTGAAGCAGCCACTGTGACGCTCTCAAAACCTATCGGGCATTTGGTGGGCCGGAATGGTGATATGAGTGCCATTACAAAAGAACTGAAGCCTTTTTATGACCGCATCAACACGGCAAGAGACCACATGGCGGCAAGAATAGACAAAGACCGGCAAAATGCCGCACAGAATTTAAAACACCGCAATCTGCGCAACTTTCTTCGTAGGTGAGTACAAATACAGGAGCTGTGAATCATGCTGACACTTTACAATTATTTCCGTTCCTCCACCTCTTACCGCGTCCGCATCGGACTGAATTACAAAAAAATTCCCTATCAGCAAAAAGGCGTTAATCTGGTCAAAGGCGAGCAATGGGCCGAAGATTACCGTGAAATGAACCCGCAAGGGGCTGTCCCGGTGCTGGTTTTTGAAGACGGGTATGTTTTAACGCAATCACTTGCCATACTTGATTATCTGGAGGAAAGCTATCCCGGCCCCAGCATCTATCCCGAAGGCGCAAAACAGCGCGCTTTTACCCGCCAGATTGCCCTGATCGTCTCCTGCGATGTCCACCCTGTCAATAACTTGCGCGTTTTGAAGTATCTGACGGGAAAACTGGGCGTCAGCGAAGAAGAAAAAACAAAGTGGTATCAGAAGTGGATTTATGATAGTATGACCTCAATCGAGATTATGCTTAATAAAAGTCCGTATCATACAAAAGGGGAGTATTGCTGCGGATCGGCACCAACGCTTGCAGATATGTGCCTTATTCCGCAAATCTATAATGCAAGACGTTTTAATTGCGATATGTCGCGTTTCCCCTTGATTGAGGCTGTTGAGAAGAAGTGTCTGGAACATCCGGCTTTTATTGAAGCCGATCCGCACAGTCAGCCCGATACCCCCGCAGAACTGCGTAAAGCAGCCACGGCATAACCCGCTCGGAGGAGAGAGAACAAAACCATGGAAAACGTTACCGGCAACAGCTCCCGTGTTTTTGAAGGTCATTACAGCGATCTGGGTGACTGGAAACGCGGTGATGTGGATTACTTCGTCGTCCCGCAGCGCTGGGAAGATTACACGGCGGAAGAACACGCGATCTGGCGCGATCTTTACCACCGCCAGATGGAAATCCTGCCCGGTCGTGCCATCAGTCTTTTCATGGATAACTTAAAAGCATTGGGCATCAATGACAGCCAGATCCCCGATTTTGACGAGGTGAATAAGGTTTTAATGGAAAGAACCGGCTGGAGAATCGTCGGTGTTCCCGGGCCGATCCCCGTAGAGCCTTTCTTTGAGCTTTTGGCAAACCGCCTGTTTCCGGTCGGCACATTCATCCGCACCCGCGACCAGTTTGATTATATTCAGGAGCCTGATGTCTTCCATGACCTGTTTGGTCATGTGCCGATTTTGGCTGATCCTGTTTTTGCCGATTATATCGAAGCCTATGGCCGCGGCGGCCTGAAAGCCGCCGACCACAAGGCCGTTTACATGATCGGGCGTCTTTACTGGTACACGGTTGAATTCGGCCTGATTCAGGAGCCGGAAGGTTTGCGCATTTACGGCGCAGGAATTTTATCCTCACCGACGGAATCGGTTTTCGCGCTCGACAGCCCGTCTCCGAACCGGGTGAAATTCGATGTGAAGCGCCTGCTGCGCAGCCGTTTCTTCATTGATGATTTTCAGGATACTTATCACGTCATCGAAAGTTTTGATGAATTATTTGAAGCAACAAAGCCGGACTTTCTTCCCTATTACGAGGAAGTCCGTCAATTGCCGACGATCCAGCCGACAGAGCTGACGGACAGCGATATTGTTCTTCATAAAGGCACGGGTGAATACGCGAAAAAGGCGGCGGCAAATAGGGCGGAAAGAAAGAAACAAAAGCAGGAGGCCGCCGAAAAAGCGGGTACATAGCGCCCATGGAAAAGAAGCCAGACGAAGTTCACCAGCAGCAAATCCGCAAAAAAGCCGGATCGCTTTATTGGAACGCCCGCCAGCGCGCCACTGACAAAGGCATCAGCTTCTCCCTTAGTAAAGAATTTATCGAGGCCGCTCTGAAAAAGGGCAAATGCCAGGCGACAGGCGTTTCTTTCGACTTTAACGAAAGCAGCGGCGGCAAAGGCCAGTCCAATCCCTGGTCGCCCTCTCTTGACCGTATCGACCCCAATAAGGGATACACAAAAAAGAATGTGCAGGTCGTTGCGCTGATCTATAACCGCGCCAAAGGCGCAGACAGCGAGGCCGATGTCAGGCTGCTGGCACGCAAATTGTGCCAAAGAACCGGACACCGCAGCTGTAAGAAATAACAGGATAACAACATGTCAAAGAAACCTGCCACAAAACGTCAAAAAATTATCGGCGGAATCTTAGGCGGCACGGTTGCCGCATTTGCCGCCGGGCTGGTCGGTGTGGAAGCCGTCGGTTATACCGATGAAGCAACAGCACGCGATGTACTGGAAAATCAGGCACATTTGCAAAATGTCGAAATTACCGGCAAAGCCTCTTTTAAAGACTGTTTCGGTTCCGGCGCGATGCGCACCGCCTTTACGGCGGAAGCCAATGGCAAGAAAGTCGAAGGCGCGGTTTGCAAAACCTTCTTCCAACCTGTTTATGTGCGCTATACAACGCCGCCGCCGGTTAAGCCGCAAAAGTAATATTTATATTGACATAACTATGTATGTCGCGTATATATAGACCATCTTAAAAACGTCCAGAAGTCAAAACCCCGCGAAATTCGCGGGGTTTTGCTTATTCTGTTGCGCTCATCAGCATTTTAGCTGCGGAAATCCTGTATATAGCGTTTCACTGCGCGCGCCATATTGGCATGTTTGGTGCCAATATGTTTTGCGCCGCGACCGGCAAAACGTGTCGCACCGATAACAGCGCCGACACCGTCATCCGCAACATTCTTGGCTTCGGTTAACACGGCATCCTTATCACCGGATTTAACGGCTGTGACGATATTGCCGCCGCGCTCGAACGCGTAATCTTTCGCTTCGCCGACTTTGGCGACCACGCCGGAAACACCGCCCGCTTTTTGAAATTCCTGATACAAATAGCTTGTGACTTCCTCCGTTGCATATGCCACGGCAACATCCACGACTTTTTTGGTGACTTTGTTCATTTTTAAAAACCCAATCCTTGCTGATACGGCCTTTTTCTGTGGCCGGATATTCCAAACATAAAAAATTCTTGTGAGTCGTTTTATCAAAACGACCGTCATTGATTAGCATGGTTTTATTTTTATGTCAATATATTCGGGGAAATATCAGGTAAGAAGATTCAAAAGCTCTTCCGTCACTTCCGGCCTTTGCCCGAACCAGTAGGAAAATCCCGGCACAGCCTGATAGGCCAGCATGCCGATACCTGTCACGGTTTTCAGCCCGCGTTTTTTTGCCCGCTCCAGCAAATCGGTTTCAAGCGGTGTGTAAACAAGGTCATAAACAACCGCCGTATCTTTCGGTAAATGGCGGATGATGGTCAGATCAGGTTCGTCCTCATTGCCTTCCATCCCCAGCGGTGTCGCATTCACCAATAAAGTCACGGTTTCGAACAATGCCGGGTTTTCACCCCATTCATAAACGCTGATCCGGCTTTTTTCCGTTGTGAAATCTTCTGCCAGCTGCGCGGCTTTCTTCAGGTTGCGCGCCATAATATATATCTGCGGCACACCGCTCTGCGCCAGACTATCCACTGCCGCCCGTGCTGCGCCGCCGGCACCCAGCACCAATGCCGTGCAGTTTTTCGGCTCCCATTCCGGGACGCTGTTTTGCAAATTCTTCAGAAAACCGTAACCATCGGTATTATAGCCTTTCAGCTTACCGTCTTCATCCACCACCACGGTATTGACCGCACCGATACGCTCTGCGGCAGGATCAAGACTGTCCATCAACGGCACAGCGACTTCCTTATGCGGAATGGTCAAATTCCATCCGGCATAGCCTTTTTTAATCAGATGCTGGAAACCGTCGGCAAGCATATCGGGCTGCACGGCAATTTTCTCGTAACTGCCCTCAATCCCGTATTTTTCCAGCCAGTAATTATGCAGGATCGGCGATTTCGAATGTTCAATCGGCCAGCCGATAACGCCCGCACGGCGGAAGCTTTTCTGTTCTTCGCTCATAATTTCTGCACCTTCTTCGTCTTTCCCTACATATCCGCCCTGACAAGCCGGATATCTTCCGCGCCGGAGAGCAGCATCGCCAAACGGTCAACACCAAGCGCAATACCGCTGCATTCAGGCATACCATATTCCAGCGCAGAAATAAAATCTTCATCAACAGGATAATTTTCCGCATAAATCTGTTTTTTCTCCCGCATTGCATGCACAAAACGGTTTTTCTGTTCCGCCGCATCCGTCAGCTCGCCAAAGGCATTGGCCAGTTCCATACCGCAAATATAGACCTCAAAACGCTCCGCATAACGTGAATCTTCCGGTTTTTTACGTGACAGCGCCGCCATACCCGCCGGATAATCATACAGAATTGTCGGCGCAGGATGCCCCAGCTGCGGTTCAATTTTCTCCAAAAAAATGCGGAAGAAAATATCATCCCATGTATCACCGTCATGGGCAGGGCAGTCTGCCTGCTGCGCCGCTGCGGCAAAACCGTCATAATCCTCCAGCACCGCTTCCAGATCCACGCCTGCATATTGCACAAAAGCCTCTTTTACACTGATAAACTGCCAATCCGCAAAAGGATCGGAGATTTGATCGCGCCAATGAATGACGCCATCGGCGACCGCACGGATCATTTCCACGGTTTCCTCCATCAATCCGCGATAAGACAGCCCTGTCTGATACCATTCCAGCATCGTAAAAGCAGGGCTGTGCAGCGTTGAGCCCTCGGCATTGCGGTAAACCTGACAGATTTGAAAAATTTTCGGCAGCCCGGCAACCAGCAGTTTTTTCATCGCAATCTCGGGGCTGGTATGCAGGCGCTTTTCGGCAAAATCTTCCCTATTCACATCGTAAAGCCGCGTTTCAAAGGCTTTCACATGCACTTCCATACCCGGGCTTGTTTGCAAAGCAGATGTTTCCACTTCAAGATAACCGCGCGCGGAAAAAAACTTCCTTATACCGGAAACCAGCCGCGCACGCTTTTCCAGATGCAGAATCTTCTCCGCAAACACTGCCGGGCGCCACCATTTTTCTTTTTCTTTTCCGATATTTGGCATTTTAAACGCTGTTTTTCCTTGCATTTTCATGCAGATTATGTTAATTTTTTGTTAAGGTAATGTTACGTTTTAAACAGTTGAGCAACAGGAATCAAGAGAGCAAAACCATGCGCAGAAAAACAATGACCGAACTTCTGTCTTCCTATGCCGGTACGCTTTGCGGCATTGTGCTGATCACCTCGCTGCTGCAAAGCTGGCAAACAGATTCTATTCTGGTTCCCGCGCTGACAGGACTCGCGGTCTGGTCAACCAGCTTTCTTGCCTTAACGGAATCCTATCTGGCACGCCATTTGAAAATAGAGTGGCTGGGGCTGTAATTTTTATTCCACCAAAGATTTCAGATAAGCAAGACAGTCGGTTCGTCCCGGCCGGAAATCCTTATCGCGCCACCATGTTTCGACCTTGCGCAACACATCGCCCAGCTCTTTTCCTTCTTCGATCCCCAGCGCCATAACATCCTTACCCAGAACCGGAAAGCGCGGCAGGCGGCAGGATGTCGCCAATTGGTATAAATGACGGTAGGTATCGCGTTTCTTGGCATCACGCTCCCGCGCCGCTGCCAGCAGCAACATATCACGCAGCAGACTATTGCCGTTATCATAGACAAATTGCCGGATTTCGAATTCCGTCATACCGGGCCAGATTTTTTTTATCAGTGCCGGATCACGCAGGGTTTTCCATTGTTTTTCCGCACTGCGCGGCAGCCGGAACAATTCCACATCTGCGGTAAAAAGCGCAGCGAGGCGGCGCATCGCATCATAATCCGTATCCCAGTATTCTTCCTGCTTAATCAGTCTTTCCAGCACATCAAGTGCCGCATCCTGCTGCGCAACACAGCGCAGGACGCCGGTTTCCTCCATAAAATGTAAGGAACGCGCCGCCGTTTTGGCCTCCAACAGACGCAAAAATTCATGAGTGATACGTTCTTTTGATAATTTGGGAATTTCCGCCGCATATTTTGCGCAGGCGGCAAGTGCTGTTTCATCGGGCGGTGTTCCGCCGGCATAATGGGCGTAAAAGCGGAAAAACCGCAGAATGCGCAGGTAATCTTCCTGAATGCGGGTTTCGGCATCACCGATAAAGCGGATCAGCCCCTGCCGCAGATCCCGTACGCCGCCAAAGAAATCATAAACCTTGCCGGTCATATCGCAAAAAAGCGCATTCACCGTAAAATCGCGCCGCGCGGCATCCTCCTGCCAGTTTTCGGTAAAGCTGACCTTTGCATGCCGCCCATCCGTTTCAACATCACGGCGCAGAGTCGTGACCTCGAAAGGCATCCGGTCGACAATTGCCGTCACAGTGCCGTG